>NZ_BPPH01000003.1:0-188802 GCF_021602765.1 Acinetobacter sp. KAM396 | reverse complement strand
TATAAATGGGTAGAGTACAAGTTGCTGTAGAAGCATTTTTAATTCGTCTGATCACAGATACTTTATAAAGTATTTTAATACTTTTTTGAATCCGTCAATGCGTAAGTCCTATACATTAAAAAACAGTGAATTATATTTCTGGTGTATTTTCGGATTAAGACTTTGATCTATACATTTTTTAAAAAAATACCGAGAATTACACTAGAATATTGGATTAATTCATTCAGTCACTCTACTCTGTATCCATCGTAACGAAGTGCTCTAAATCTGAGCAATCAAACATAAGCGCGATTTAGCCTTCGATTGATAAATCCTAAATAATATTACAGGGTACAATATCATGACTACATACCAAACAGCGATTGATGCAATCCGCGAATTAAAAGCAAAATTCGGCAACACTTGGGCAGACATCAGTCCTGAAGATGCTGCGCGTATGCAAATGCAAAACCGTTTCAAAACTGGTTTAGACATTGCTAAATATACAGCTGCGATTATGCGTCGTGATATGGCTGCTTATGATGCAGACTCTAGCAAATACACTCAATCACTAGGCTGCTGGCACGGTTTTATCGCTCAGCAAAAAATGATTGCGAACAAAAAATACTTCGGTACAACTGAGCGTCGCTACATCTACCTTTCTGGTTGGATGGTTGCTGCACTTCGTTCAGAATTTGGTCCTCTTCCTGACCAATCTATGCACGAAAAAACTTCTGTTCCTGCATTGATCGAAGAAATCTACACATTCTTACGTCAAGCTGACGCAAAAGAATTAAACGATTTGTTCCGTGCACTTAAAAAAGCACAAGACGCTGGTGATACTGCTAAAGCTGCTGAAATCACTGCACAAATCGACAACTTTGAAACTCACGTTGTGCCAATTATTGCGGACATCGACGCTGGTTTCGGTAACGAAGAAGCAACTTACTTATTAGCTAAGAAAATGATCGAAGCGGGTGCATGTGCACTTCAAATCGAAAACCAAGTTTCTGACGCGAAACAATGTGGTCACCAAGCTGGCAAAGTAACTGTTCCACACGAAGACTTCATCGCTAAAATCCACGCGTTACGTTATGCGTTCTTAGAAATGGGTCTTGACGACGGTATCATCGTTGCACGTACTGATTCTGAAGGTGCTGACTTAACTCAAAAAATCCCAGTAGTTAAAGAGCCAGGCGACATCGCTTCTCAATACATCAGCTACTTAGACACTCAAGAAATTGACATCTCTGAAGCGAAAGAAGACGAAATCCTAATCAAGCGTGATGGTAAATTACACCGTCCTAAGCGTTTAGCTTCTGGCTTGTACCAATTCCGCGAAGGCACTCAAATTGACCGCGTTGTACTTGACTGTGTGACTAGCTTACAAAACGGTGCTGACCTTCTTTGGATCGAAACTGCGACTCCAAACGTTGAAGAAATCGCTCACATGGTTAACCGTGTTAAAGAAGTTGTTCCAAATGCGAAACTTGTTTATAACAACTCTCCATCGTTCAACTGGACTTTAAACTTCCGTCAACAAGCTTACGACCGTTGGGTTGCTGAAGGTAAAGACGTTTCTGCATACGACCGTGCTAAGTTAATGAGCGCTGAGTACGACAACACTGAATTAGCTGCTGAAGCTGACGAAAAAGTACGTACATTCCAAGCAGACGCTTCTCGTGAAGCGGGTGTGTTCCACCACTTGATCACACTTCCGACTTACCACACTGCTGCGCTTTCTACTCATGAGCTTGCAGAAGGTTACTTCGGTTCTGAAGGTATGTTGGCTTATGTTGCTGGCGTACAACGTAAAGAAATCCGTGGTGGTATCGCTTGCGTTAAACACCAAGCAATGGCTGGTTCTGACATCGGTGACGATCACAAAGAAATCTTCTCTGGTGACAACGCGCTTAAAGCAGCGGACGAAGCTAAAAACACAATGAACCAATTCAACGCGTAATCGCTTGATGGTTTAAAAGAAAACCCTGCATCTGCAGGGTTTTTTTATGGCGATAAAAATAATCAAAGAATGCTGAAACACTTTTAAGAAACATCTTTAAAGAGATGTTTCTTTATTTATAAACAGTCAGCAGTTTGAACTTATTTAATTTTGATCACATCTGCCTGTACAGAAGTAGGGTAATAGAAAGACACCTTAATCCATTGTTTTTGTTGTGCGGGAATAGGCACTAAAAACTGTGGATCGACTACAGCAGCGTATTCCTGATACTGCTGATCGAGCAAAATTAAATCACTGGCATGCAATTGCAATGCTTGATTAGATTGATTGTGAATTGCTAGAAAATAATCATGTGCCATCACAGGGTCGTTTAACTCTTTGACCTCAATATTTTGTACGTGTTCAGCCTGAATATCGACATGCTTCAGCGCATTACTGACTTTCATACTTTCTACAGGATGTAAGAAAACCTGGGTTTCAATTTTCGGCTGATCTTTTATATTTTTTTGCTTGTATAAATTGAATTTAAGACCGTGAGTTGTAAGCTGAATGCGCGCGTAGACTTCTCCATTTTCTGTGTTGAGCAACCATTCATTTGCAGTGGTTTGTGATAAGTGTTGGGGCTGTTTGTTGTCCTGAGCAGCGTGAATCGTGCCTGTCACTAGGTTTTCGCGATGGCGCTGTTTCCAACGTTTAATGTCGCTAAGTTGAAAGGTTTGATTATCATTCATGCGTAAGTGAATCACATGTTGTTCACAGTGGTCACAAGGTAATAAGGCTTTAAAGTTACCAGTAGCTTGTCTTGACCAAGAAGTTGCTGATTTTTGAGATTCAGTTTTGGGCGTGACTAGTGGTTCAGAAGCCAAATTAGCTTGATATTCCTTACTTTGCTCGGTTGACCCGCAAGCTGCTAAAAGTAAGCTAAGTGTACTGAGTGCAATCGGATAACGATTCAGCATAAATGTTCTGAACTCAAAACTCGTGTTGCTGCCACCTTAAACTTTCACCTTGTATCTGAAAAGCTAATTCACCTTATATTTAATGAAAATTTGTAGCAAATCATAACAAGTTCTGTGTTTTAAATTTAACTTCAAGGATTCCATCGGATTAGACCTTAAAACTCATCAAACTACGCGTAAATTTATATATTTACAATTTTTAAACCTGCTTAAATCTGGTAATGAATGGATGTTAAAACAGTATGATTTTGCATGGAATGAGAAAACTGAGAGGAGTGCAGGGAATTTTTATACATTTATAAAGTATTTGTTTATTTATTCATCGTTTTAGACTTTTATATTTGGTGATGCTTGCTAAAATTCGCACACTTTATTTGGGGTATGCGGTTGTGTTTGAAAAGTTAGCTGAGCGAAGCTTAAATTTAATGGGTTGGGAAATCGACAATCATTGTCCGTTGGAATTAGACCAATATGTGATGATTGCAGCACCGCATACCAGTAATTGGGATGCCTTATATGCACGCTTAGGGCTTAAAGCTTTGGGCGTCAATGTTCGCCTGACCATTAAAGACAGCTATATGAAATTGCCGTTTGGGCCGTTTGTCCGTGCCATGGGTGGTATTGGTATCGACCGTCGTCCGAAAGCACCAGGCGAACCACGACCAAGTATGGTTCAGCTCATGACGGACTTATTTAAAACCCATCCTAAATTGGTGATGTTGGTGACGCCAGAAGCCACACGTGCGCGTCAAGAACAATGGAAAACAGGTTTTTATCATGTTGCGTTAAATGCAGGTGTGCCAATTGCTTTGGCGTATATGGACTATGCAAAAAAGAAAACGGGTGTGGGAAAAATTGTGCATCCAACTGGTGATTTTGAAAAAGATATGGCTGAAATCATGACATTTTATGCGCAGGTGCAAGCAAAATTTCCCGAAAGCTTTAGTGTCGATACACGTTACTATTCAGAATAAGCATGCTATTTGAGTTTAATAGTACATAAAAATTAAAAAGACAGGGGATTAGCCCTGTCTTGCTTTAAAACGTGGATTGGATTTGCAAATCACAAATAATTTGCCACGACGTTTCACAATTTGACAATCGGCACGCGATTTTGCACTTTTTAAAGATGAACGAACTTTCATGAAGATAAACACTTTAACTGTAATGTTATAATATAACATTATTTACTAACTGTCGAAAAGTGTCAAAACCAGAAAGTTACAACATCTCTTTTAAGAAAAAAATTTAAACAATAATCTTTTGATACAAGCCTGCACGTACAGTGCCCGCTTTGCTCTCTTTAATTTTTTGCCATGTATGCGGTAATTTTAACAGGTTTAAATCACGATCTGCTTCAACATAAATCAGACCTTGTGCTGCAATATGTGGATCAGCCAACGCTGCCAATTCTTCCCATAAATCTAAACTGTAGGGTGGGTCTAAAAATACCAAATCAAACTGATCTTTCAGTGTTGCCAAGGCATGCTGTGCGGTAGAAATTTTCAATTGTGCCGTGCTTTTATTCACACGTAATAATTCTAAATTTTGCTGTAAAAACTGCGCTTGTGTGCGGTTTGGCTCAATCATGACCACGTGTGCCGCACCGCGGGACAGGGCTTCAAAAGCTAAAGCGCCCGAACCTGAACAGAGGTCTAACACTTTGGCGTTTTGCACATCCCACATTAACCAGTTAAATAAGGTTTCGCGTACTCGGTCAGGCGTTGGCCGTAATCCCTCAATTGAAGCAAAAGCCAACTGACGACGTTTCCATTCTCCACCAATAATCCGTAGTTGATTTTTCATGGCTTAGTCGCTCTCAATTGGGCTGGCTGGTACAACTACTGCGGGCGCAGCTGCTGGTGAGTTGGTTGTCGTTGAGCTCGGAGCTGTTTGTGCATGATTTGGGTTTGCTGTAGAGTTATTGCTCGTAATATTTGAATGATTGGAGCTATTGGTATTTGGAGCAGTAGATGAAGTGACTTCACCACTTGGTAACTCACTTGGTTTTAAACCCGCAGTCATTAAGCCACCACTCACTTGTGCCGCCGATGGACGAATTGGCTTTTTATTTTTATTAAGTAACCAATAATCTAAAATTGGACGCGCCAAGGCTGTTGCGGCAGAACCACCACGACCATTTTCAAGAATAATTGCAATGGCAATTTCGGGGTTTTCAGCAGGTGCAAAGCCGACAAACAAGCCGTGGTCAAGCTGACGATCTGTTAGCAATGCTTCGTTATAGCGTTTGCCCTGTGCAATACTTTTAACCTGTGCTGTACCCGTTTTACCTGCAATCGAATATTGTAATCCGCCTTTAATCCCTTTACCTGTACCAGATTGAACAACATCAACCATGGCATCACGCATTTTAATCCAGTCTTCTTCTGTGCCGTTAAAATCAATTTTACCGTTGGTGCCATTGTGAACTTTAAATGGTTTCGCGCCACGACTTTCACGTAACACGTGCGGTGTAACTTTAAAGCCTTTGTTAGCGGTGATGGCGGTAGCCATTGCTAATTGCAATGGTGTCGAGGTGAAGGCACCTTGTCCAATGCTGACTGAAATTGTTTCACCTTTCATCCATTTGGCATTACGAGTACGCATTTTCCAATCTGGGTTTGGGTAGAGCCCTGTGCTTTCATTTGGTAAATCGACTCCAGTTTTTTCACTAAAACCAAATTGACGCATCCAGTCGTTCATTTTTTCAATGCCCATACGATAGGACAATACATAGAAGTAGGTATCGCACGACACGATTTGGGCTTTGTGCATATCGACAATGCCGTGCCCGGTTTTTTTATGATCACGGAAACGGTGGCTGTCACCCGGTAAAGTAAAATATCCATAATCCTGAATGGCAGTTTTCCAATCGACATAGCCATAATGAATACCGCCTAAACCAAACATCGGCTTAATGGTAGAACCAGGTGGATAAACACCTTGTACCGCACGGTTATAGAGCGGCTGATCTAAATTATCACGTAGAGCTGAGTAGTCGGTATGACTAATGCCTGTGACAAATAAGTTAGGGTTAAAGCTAGGACTAGATACCAAAGCTAAAATTTCACCTGTGCGTGGGTCGAGTGCCACAATTGCACCACGACGTTCTGCCAATTGTTCAGAGGCAACCACTTGCAAGCCGTAATCCAGTGATAAAAACAAATCATTGCCACGTAAAGGGTCTTTACGTCCTAAATTGCGTAGCACATTACCATGCGCATCGGCTTCTACAGATTCGTTGCCAGGTACGCCATGTAGTAAGTGCTCATACGATTTTTCCACCCCAATTTTACCAATCAGATTAGTGCCTGCATAAGCATCTTTGTCAATTTCTTTCAGTTCTTTGTCGTTAATACGTCCGACATAACCAATCACATGCGCAAATAATTCACCGTGTGGATAATAACGAGTCATTTGAGTTTCAATATTGACACCAGGGAACTGAAATTTGACTTCACTAAAACGCGCAATATCTGATTCATTTAAATTCAGTTTGATCGATACACGTTCGGTTTTACGTGAAGTTTTAATCCGACTTTTAAAGCGCTCAATATCTTCTTCTGTCAGTTGTAAAACAGGCGTCAGTCGCGCAATGGTGTCATCAATATCTTCAACATCTGCTCGGCTTAAGGTAGCAGAGAATACAGGGTAGTTATCGGCCAATAACACGCCATTGCGGTCATAAATATAACCACGTGCAGGCGCGAGTGGTTGTAATCGAATACGGTTTTTATCTGATGCAGTTGAAAATTCATCGTAGCCACTAATTTGTAAATAAGCATAACGTGCCACCAAAAGCAGCAAGAAAAAAACCACAACACCCACCGAAAAAAAGATGCGATTGCGAAAAATACGCTTCTCTTGCTGAGCATTTTTTAACGGATAGTGTTGTTTCATACAAAAATTGACTTAACTAAAATGAGGGAGAAAGAATTTGGACTATTCTATCGCATCTATTGGCAATTTTGAGTAACCATGTTTGACTGAATTGCCCGATTTAACCTAGAAGATGGGCGCAATCTTAATTTTTGACTTTAGCGACATCAAAATTGTAATTTGCTGTATATAAGAATCCTGACAATTCTGCTAGAGTCAAAACACGAAAACAGGACTGTTTTTAAAATTAAAACAAATGGACACTGGTGATAATAATGACAAAAGTCTATTCTTTCGTGGCATTACTTGTCTTTTCAAGTTTTAGCTTTGCTGGGAACACTACTTTTTTACCTGAAGCAAAAATTAGCGCAGATAGCGCAAAAACCTGGAATGTAGGGGCGGGTATTACCCAAAAATTACTGCATTTGAATGGTGAATGGGTCAATCCTTATGGCATTGCCTATCTAAAAGCGGGGGCTTTTTTAAATGGTGACCATGAAGTCGGTGGGCAAACAGGTTTTCGTTACCCATACCACCTCACAGGTAAAGACAAAAATGGTTATTATATTGGCGCTTACGCAGGACACCTAGAATCTAAATGGGTGGATGGTGAAGAAAAAGCGCGTTTAGGTGCAGGCATTGATCTGGCTTATGTATTACTGAGCCCTGAACGCATCAGTAGCTTTAGTGTTGGCATTGGCGCAGGTGAAAAATTGGAAGATCGACAAGGGCGAGTGATTGCGGAAACTGAGCCTAGACTACAATTTTCCTATACGCTCAGTATGGGTTTGTAGTCAGAATAGTGACTTTTAACTACTTTAGAATCTTGTAATTAGAACTAAATATGGAAAAAATGCATGCTTGAGTACGTCAATCAGTTGTGGCAAACCTTTTTGAATCGTCCAGATTTTTGGGCCGTGCTCAGTATTATTCCTGTGACTGCTTTTGTGACTTGGGCGCACGTGTGGATGGCACTAAAAATGGTGTTCTATCCAATTAGCTTTTGGGGCTTTCACCTTGGGCCTATTCCTGTGGGATGGCAGGGGATTGTACCGCGTAAAGCAGGGCGTATTTCAGGCATCATTACCGATAACACATTGTCAAAATTAGGTTCATTGCGTGAGTTTCTCAATGCTATGGACCCTGAAGATATGGCGCGTATTATTGGTGAGCAAGTGGATTTTGAACTTGAACACTTAATTGATGAGGTCATGTTAGACCGTAATGCAGTGCTTTGGGAGAACTTACCGTATTCAATTAAACGCCGTATTTACGCTCAGGCGCATAAACAACTGCCAGGTGTGCTACGCGAATTGGTGACTGAACTGACCCTGAACGTTGAATCTTTGGTGGATATGCGTGAAATGGTGGTTAGCCAAATGGAAGGAGACCGCCGCTTAATGGTGCGTATGTTCCTAAAAGTTGGTCAAAAAGAAATTAATTTTATTTGGCATATTAGTGCATTGATTGGGATGTTCTTTGGTATTTTCCAAATGATCGTTTGGTTTCTGGTGCCATGGCACTGGACGGTCCCATTTTGGGCGGCAATTTGGGGCTTCTTGACCAATTGGATTGCCATTTGGATGGTATTCAACCCAGTTCACCCGCATTACGTGAAATATCCGCAGTTCTTTAAATTGACCGAAAATCGTCAATTTCCGTGGATCAAGCCAGTGATTCCACGCATTGGGACTTATAATATTCAGGGTGCGTTCATGAAACGCCAAGATGAAGTCTCGGATGTGTTTGCAAAGGTAGTCACAGAAGATCTGATTACGTTAAAATCCATTATGACTGAAATGATGTATGGCAGTAAAAAAGACAAAACCCGCCGTATTGTCAAACGCCACATCAACGAAATTATGGAAACACCATTGGTTCGTACCTCTTTACAGTTGTCTTTGGGGCCAAAAGAGTATGCCAAACTCAAGACTGACTTGATTGATCGTTCGATTGAAATTACGATGGTGCCTGTATGCGACCCTGCCTTTAATGCGAGCCGTGCACAGAAAATTTATCAAATGTTTAGAGATCGTATTCGTGAACTGACGCCAAAAGAATTCCAGAATCTCTTGCGTCCTGCCTTTCAGGAAGATGAGTGGATTTTAATTGTCTTGGGTGGTGTAACTGGTTTTATTGCTGGTTTAATACATTTGTTTGTCGCTTTCTTATAAGAGGATGCTGGCTGCGTAAAGGGCGATGGCTCTGATATGCAACGAGTGTCAAATACATTGTTAAAATGAGGATGTTTTTTATGCGCATTATATTACTCGGACCACCTGGAGCAGGTAAAGGTACACAAGCTCAGTTGATCTGTAAGCGCTACAATATCCCACAAATTTCAACCGGTGATATGCTCCGTGCTGCAATTCGTGAAGGTACTGAATTAGGTCTACAAGCCCAAAGCGTTATGGATGGTGGCGGTTTGGTATCTGACGAACTTATCATTGGCTTAGTTAAAGAGCGTATTGCGCAGCCAGATTGCGTGAATGGTTGTATTTTTGATGGTTTCCCTCGCACAATCCCACAAGCTGAAGCTTTGGAAAGCGAAGGCATCAATATTGACCACGTGATTGAAATTGATGTTGCAGACGAAGAAATCGTACAGCGTTTGTCTGGTCGTCGTCAGCACCCTGCGTCTGGCCGTATTTATCACCTTGTTTACAATCCTCCAAAAGTGGAAGGTAAAGATGATGAAACAGGTGAAGACTTAGTACAACGTCCAGATGATCAAGAAGAAACTATTCGTAAGCGTTTAAAAGCGTATCACTCAGAAACTGAGCAATTGGTTGGCTTCTATCAGGGTCGTGCTGCTTCTGGCGAAAATGCACCAAGCTACAACAAATTGAATGGTCTTCGTCCAATTGAAGAAGTTCAAGCAGATTTGTTTGCGATTTTAGACCAAGCAAAATAAGCCTAGGTTTTAGACCAAGTCTGTTTAAATGAAAATAAAACCGTTTAAACAGGCGGCTTGTTTTGACTTTAAAAGAGTCCTGATTCATATTAGGGCTCTTTTTATTTGTTTCAGTTTAGGAGAGTGCTTTGCAACATGCTGCTGTGATCATCATGTTATTGGCAAGTATTGCTGTTTTAGGCTTTCTTGTTGTTGTGAGCTATAAGTTGTTGCGCAATACACAAGCTCAAAATTCGTCTGAAAAAAAATCAGGCAAGCACTATCAGTTGCATCCGAAACTTAAACAACAGCAACAACGCCAGTCTGAAGATTCTCAGGATAAATAAATCATCTCTGCACCGTTTGTGTATAGATTGCACAGTTATCCACACTATTTTGGATGATCCACATTGCTTTAATGATTTAGCATCTCTTCAATAAGTTTAGATCACTAAAGTCTACTGAAGTGTTTACTGAGGGATGAGCTCGTGATGAATTTTATGCAGCTTAATCTGGCGGTGTGCACCAAATTCAAAGCGATCAGGCCAGTTACACACATCAGACACTACACATTCACCACATTTAGGCTTACGCGCAATACAGCAATAACGTCCATGCAAAATTAGCCAGTGATGCGAGTCAATTAAAAATTCTTTAGGAATGACTTTAATTAAACGCTGTTCGACTTCTAAAACATTTTTACCTACAGCCAAACCTGTACGGTTACCCAAACGGAAAATATGCGTATCAACCGCCATAGTGGGCTGTCCAAATGCAGTATTTAACACCACATTGGCAGTTTTACGTCCCACGCCAGGTAAGGCTTCTAAATCGGCTCGATTATCAGGCACCATACTGCCATGTTTTTCGATGAGAATTTTACAGGTTTTAATGACATTTTCGGCTTTGGAGTTATACAGCCCGATGGTTTTAATGTATTCCTTTAAGCCTTCTACACCTAAGTCATAAATCGCTTCGGGAGTATTGGCAACAGGAAACAATTTGTCAGTGGCTTTATTGACGCTGACATCGGTAGCTTGTGCAGATAGTGTCACCGCAATCAGTAATTCAAAAGGGTTGGAATAATTCAGTTCGGTTGTTGGATTTGGGCGTTGTTTGCGCAAGCGTTCAAATAAAGTCTGAATTTGTTTTTTGGACATATTTTTAGACGGATTTTCTTTAATTGTTGTGCTTTTGGTGACCGTTTTTTTAACCGCTTTAGTGGTCAGACGTGCATTTCTTTCGGGCATGTTTATGCTCCTAATTCATCTAACTGTCTTTGTAGATTGGCAAGCAACAGCCGTTTTTTTTCATCGTCACGTACACTGAGTTGTTTTTCGAGTTTTTTAATTTGCGTGCGTAATTTTGCCAGTTCGATGGTGGTTTGTGCATCGGCAGTAGAAATCTGTTCATTTTTTTGTACAGGCAACTCAATCACAGGAACAGCAGCATCGGTTTGTGCTGAGAATTGTGCAAACAGCTCAGTATCAATTTCTGCACGTACTACGGGGCCTTTGCGTTGCAGACGGCGTTGTTCTTCACGTTGAATGTGGGCGTAGTAACGCTGACGTAAATCATTCTGTTCTGCAACACGTGCGCTTTCAGAAAGCAGAGGTTGTGTATCTTCCACTAAGTCAATGCAATCGACAGGACAAGGTGGAATACATAATTCACAGCCTGTACATAAATCAGTCAAAATGCTGTGCATGAGTTTGCCTGAACCTAAAATAGCATCGACAGGACAGGCATTAATACATTTGGTACAGCCAATGCACTCATCTTCCCGAATTAATGCTTTCATACGTTGTGGGCGTCCATCTGCCTGCACAGGCCAAACGCTTGCTTCTGCGGTTAATAAAGGGCGTTGCAGTAAGTTTGCCAGTGCATCTGCAACAGGTTGTCCACCAGGTACACATTTATTGGCCGCTTCGCCTTCCGCAATCGCTTTGGCATAGGGTAAACAGCCATCACGATGGCCACATAAGCCACATTGAGTTTGAGGAAGGAGCGCATCAATATTTTGAATCAGAGCAATTTGCGAATTCATGGACAAACCAATGCCACTTTAACAGCAGCAGAAAAACGGAAAATAAATCTTGAGGAAAACTCTAGGTAAATGATTTTAGCATGATTTTTGCTTTTAGGCTTGTGCGCAAATTAAGAACAAAAATGGCTAGTTTTTTGTGCAAAAATGCTCAACACTATGAATTAATTTGTTACATAAACTTATAGGCTTAACACGCTAAAAAATAAGTTAAATTTATGAAAATACAAATGTTTTAAAGTTTTTTGAAAAAAACTATTGTAGATTGTGAACAAAACATATTTAATATTTTGCGCCAAAATATATCATTGATTGAAATTTTGACCAATTTTGATCCATTTTCTGCTGAGGATTAAGCGTTGAAATACAACAGCCTTAACGAATTCCTAGATTACGTTAAAACACGTGATGCACATCAACCAGAGTTTCTACAAGCTGTAGAAGAAGTAATGACCAGCCTTTGGCCGTTTATTGAAAAGAACCCTCAATATGCAGCACATGGTTTGCTTGAGCGTTTGGTTGAGCCTGAGCGTGCCATTCAGTTCCGCGTTTCTTGGGTGGATGACCAAGGTCAAACCCACGTAAACCGTGCATTCCGTGTACAGTATAACTCAGCAATTGGTCCATTTAAGGGTGGTATGCGTTTCCACCCATCAGTGAACCTTTCTATTTTAAAATTCTTAGGTTTTGAACAAACCTTTAAAAATGCTTTGACTACATTGCCAATGGGCGGTGGTAAAGGTGGTTCAGACTTTGACCCTAAAGGTAAGTCTGAAGGCGAAATTATGCGTTTCTGCCAAGCCTTAATGATCGAGTTATATCGTCATTTGGGTTCTAACACGGATATCCCTGCGGGTGATATTGGTGTAGGCGGCCGTGAAGTAGGTTACATGGCGGGTATGATGAAGAAGCTCAGCAATGACACTTCATGTGTATTCACAGGTAAAGGCTTGTCTTTCGGTGGTTCTTTGGCGCGTCCAGAAGCTACAGGTTACGGTACTGTGTATTTCGCTGAGGAAATGCTCAAGACTCGTGGCGATAGCTTTAAAGATAAAGTCGTTGCGATTTCTGGTTCAGGTAACGTTGCACAATTTGCTGCAGATAAAGCAATGTACTTGGGTGCGAAAGTCGTTTCACTTTCTGACTCTAATGGTACGGTGTACGTGAAAGAAGGTTTCACACCAGAATTACTTGCTGAAGTGATGGAACTTAAAAACGTAAAACGTGGTCGTATTTCTGAATTTGCATCTAAACACGGTTTCGAATATCTTGAAGGCCAACGTCCTTGGGGTATTAAGTGTGACATCGCATTACCATGTGCAACTCAAAATGAGTTAACGGGTGATGATGCTGCGACTTTACTTGCAAATGGCGTGATCTGTGTAGCTGAAGGTGCAAACATGCCTTCTACTTTGGATGCTGTTGAGAAATTCGTAGAAGCGAAAATCTTGTATGCACCAGGTAAAGCTTCAAATGCAGGTGGCGTAGCAACTTCTGGTCTTGAAATGTCTCAAAACGCGATTCGTTTAGGTTGGACGTTTGAAGAAGTGGATGAGCGTTTACATGCAATTATGAAAGAAATTCACCGCAACTGCGTGAAATACGGTACACAAGAAGATGGTACTGTAAACTATGTAGATGGTGCGAATATTGCTGGTTTTGTAAAAGTTGCCGATGCAATGTTAGCGCAAGGTGTATTCTAAGCTTTGTCTTAAATAGACTTTCAAAAAACCGATGCACATGCATCGGTTTTTTTATGGTTTTTAGTTAGCAAAGTGCTTAATCAAAACGATAAATATCCATACCGAGTGAACCCATGCTAAAGCTACTATGAACAATATTAAATCGATCACCTGTGCCCATCGCAAAAAACAGCGGTGCAAAGTGTTCTAGGGTCGGGTGATTACGTGTCGCATACGGCAATTGTTGCCAATCCAGCACAGCATCATAATTGCGATGACTTAAATGCTGCACTACACGATTACGGAAACTAGATGCCCATTCAGGCACAGCCGCATGGGGTGTATTCCATGATAATTCACTTAAGTTATGGGTGATGCTGCCCGAACCAATCAGTAAAATTTGCTGATCACGCAGTGGCGCCAAGCTTTGCCCAACATAATAAATCTGTTCGGCACTCATATTTGTAGGCAAAGAAATAGCGATTACAGGAATATTGGCATCGGGATACATGTGTAGTAAAGGCATCCATACTCCATGATCATGCGGACGTGTGCTGTTGGCATGTGCAGCAAAGCCCGCATCAGCCAAACGCTGCAAAATATCTTCTGCCAGTTCAGGCAAGCCAGGCGCAGGGTAGCGAAGAGTATACAAAGCTTCAGGGAATCCACGGAAGTCATGCCATGTTTCAGGGCGAATACCTGTATTGACTTCTAGGGCATTACTTTCCCAGTGCGCAGACATCACTACAATGGCTTGCGGTGTTGGTAAATTTTCACTTAAACGGCTAAGCGCGGGTCCAACCTGTTCAGGATTGAGTGCTAACAGGGGCGAACCATGTGAGATAAATAAACCAGGTAATGTCTGTAAGTTCATGCCGAGCTCCATATAGCCTGCTGTTCTTCAGCATCGCAAAAAAGTGTGTGCAGCGAAATGTACTTTTGTTGAACGCTATGTTGCAGCTTTGCAACGTCGCTAAATTGGTATATTCCGATGACTTCACGTGTAAATTGAGTTGCTTAATTAGCCCGCACGGTGATAAGGGTGGTTATGATTAATGCTCATAGCGCGGTATAGTTGTTCGATCAGCATCACGCGAACTAAAGGGTGTGGCAAAGTAAGTTTGGATAAGGACCAATGCCATGCTGCTGCTTTACGTACTGCTTCAGAATGACCATCTGGTCCGCCAATCGCAAGCACGACATCATTGCCTTCTAACATCCAGCCTTTCATGGTTTCTGCAAGTTTTTCGGTGCTGAACTCTTTGCCGCCCACTTCCAAGGCAATTAACAGCTCATTGTTTTTCATGGCATTTAAAATGCTATCACCTTCAATTTGGCGATATTTTAGAATATCGGCCTCAGAATCATTTTTGCCACGTTTCGCCATTGGCAGTTCGACAATTTGAGTCTGCACAAAAGGCTGAATCCGTTTGAAATAATCTTCAAAACCAGTCAGCACCCAAGCAGGCATTTTTTGTCCAATGGTCAGAATGCGAATTTTCATAGGCGAGTTCATGTAGCGATCAATCAGAATCTCGCATTATAACCATGATTCAACACAAGCGCTGTGTAACGACACAATTTGCAATTGAATTTGCCAACAGGCTGTTGCTTTAATACTCAGCAATCTTATTGGTCTTTTTTTTCCTTGGAATTATCAGCATGCGCGCGTTTCAAAGTCAGCAGTTACATTCATGGATATTGGGCGCGGGTATGGGATTGATGACCACTGCTACATTTGCTGTGCCTGAGGCTCAAGGGGCAGAACCAAACAATTTGCAAGTCTATATGCAGCAAGTGATTGGGCAGCAGGGTTTGGGTAATTCCGAACAGTATCGTCATTATAAAAATGTGATTGAACTGAATCGGGTTTCGGCATGGATTCGGGAACAAATGCGAGTATTTGGAATTCCGTGTCAATTTCAAAATTATGTGGTCAATCAGCAAAGCTACCGCAATGTGGTGTGCAAATTGAATGTCGGTGCTGCGAAAAAAACGATTTTTGGTGCGCATTATGATGTGTATGGGCAGCAGCAGGGGGCAAATGACAACGCTTCTGGCGTGGCAGGTGTAATCGAAACAGCACGAATTTTGGCGCAGGAAAAGAATAAACTTAGTCAAAATGTTGAATTTGTTTTTTATACCTTGACAGAGCCACCATTTTTTAAAACCGAGTCGATGGGCAGTTTTATACATGCCAAATCTGTGCAGGCAGAAAAAGAAAAAATCCGTGCGGTGTATGTGCTGGATATGATTGGTTATTACGACAGTAATTTGGTGCAAAATTACCCAATCGGTTTAAAGTGGATTTACCCAAGTCATGGCAATTTTATTGTGGCATTAAGTAATATGCAGTCACGTGAAATGAGTGCAAGCTATTGCAATACGATGCAACGTTTGAACCAGTTGCAATGTGAGCGTGTGGTGGCTCCCAGCTTTGTAAAAGGCATGGATTTTTCAGATCATTTAAATTATTGGAAATATGATGTTCCAGCTATTTTAATTACCGATACGGGTAGTTATCGCAGCACACTTCGCCATACCACAGGCGATACTTTAAAAACGGTAAATTTTGAAAAAATGGCGCACGTTGTGAATGGCTTGGTTGCACAGGTTTTATCACCTTAATGAATGATCGCTGTGCATAAAAAACGCAGCCCTGAATTGAAATAGGACTGCGGTTAAAAGGTCATCCACCTGGAGATATGGATGACCAGAACATGAAGCACACTTCAATCAAAAGCGTCTGATCAATTTATCGGTCTAAATAGACCAAACAAGAAACATACAGCGCGATGTATCTTAAATTTATATATGTGGATGGTTTACCTATTTTTCAAGGAAATTGAATTAAAAATAGGCTATCCAATTGAAAAATGAATTAAAAAATATTCAACTACGTTTCAAAATCTAGAGTCTAAATACAACAAAAGAGCACCGAAGTGCTCTTTTGAGAAGTTCTATGCTTAAAAGCAGAGTAACTGGCTTAGTGACGTGCGGCTTTGCCTGCTGCCACCGGCTTCACAATGGGTGCCTTGGTTAAAGGCTTAGGCATACTGGTCAGTGCCAAAGGCAAGATCTCATCAATGCTTTTTACAGCCTTGATTTCCAAACCTTCTTTGACATTGTCTGGAATTTCAGACAAGTCACGCACATTTTCCTCTGGAATAAATACCAGTTTGATACCACCACGATGTGCCGCAAGAAGTTTCTCTTTCAAGCCACCAATGCGCATTGCACGACCACGTAAACTGGTTTCACCAGTCATGGCAATATCAGGACGAATTGGAATACCTGTAAACGCAGACACCAATGCTGTGGTCAATGCCAAACCTGCAGATGGACCATCTTTAGGTGTTGCACCTTCTGGCAAGTGTACGTGCACATCGGTTTCGGCAAATACACTCGCCTCAATGCCTAAGCTGTCAGCACGGGTACGCACAACGGTCATCGCAGCTTTGATCGACTCTTGCATCACATCCCCCAATGAACCTGTGGTGATGAAATTGCCTTTGCCTTTCATAGTTGCTACTTCAATGGTAAGTAATTCACCACCCACTGAAGTCCAAGCCAAGCCATTTACGCGACCCACTTCGGCTTCTTCTTCTGCCATACCATAGTCAAATTTGTGTGGACCAAGGTAATCTGGCAAGTTTTGTGAAGTCACATCTACCTGTAGGTTTTTGGCTTTTTTGCTGACTGCTTCTTTCACCACTTTACGGGCAATTTTTGACACTTCACGTTCAAGACTACGCACACCTGCTTCACGCGTATAGCGCTGTACAATGTCACGAATCGCTTCCTCATGAACCGTCAATTCTTTAGCACGCAAACCATTATTTTTGATGGCTTTAGGTACAAGATAGCGTTCAGCAATATTCACTTTTTCATCTTCGGTATAACCCAGTAGACGAATCACTTCCATACGATCTAGCAGAGCTTCTGGAATATTCATGCTGTTGGCAGTACAAATGAACATCACTTCAGACAAGTCTAAGTCTAGATCTAAATAGTGATCGTTAAACTTGTTGTTTTGTGATGGATCAAGCACTTCTAACAAAGCAGATGCAGGGTCGCCACGGTAATCCTGCGCCATTTTGTCAATTTCATCGAGCAAGAATAGTGGGTTTTTCACACCAACTTTGGTCAATGATTGCACAATTTTACCTGGCATCGCACCAATATAGGTACGACGGTGACCGCGAATTTCTGCTTCATCACGTACGCCGCCGAGCGCCATACGCACAAACTCACGTCCAGTGGCTTTTGCAACAGACTCACCTAGTGAGGTTTTACCTACACCCGGAGGACCAACCAAGCATAGAATTGGGCCTTTGAGTTTTTTCACGCGCGACTGTACAGCAAGGTATTCCACAATACGGTCTTTAACTTCGTCTAAACCGTAATGGTCGGCATCTAAAATTTCTTGTGCTTTCGCCAAGTTGATGCTGACTTTGCTGGCTTTGTTCCATGGCGTATCTAAAATGACTTCTAGATAGTTGCGTACCACAGCTGCTTCGCTAGATGCAGGTTGCATCGCTTTAAGTTTACGGAACTCAGCTTCTGCTTTTTTACGTACATGCTCAGGCAAGTCTGCTTCGGCCAGACGTTTTTCAATTTCAGCGACATCATCTTCCGCACCGCCGTTCATATCGGACAGCTCGCGTTGAATGACTTTCATCTTCTCATTTAAGAAGTATTCACGCTGATTTTTTTCCATCTGACGTTTAACTGAGTCATGCAAAGTTTGCTCAATCTGCTGTTCTTCAGACTGTTGCAATAAATAAGTCATTAACTCCATTAAGTGAGCTTCAAACTCGTCGTGCTCAAGGAATTTTTGTTTAATATCAATGTTCAACGGCACGCGAGTTGCAACAAAGAACAACAATTGCAATAAATCTTCAATTTTATTGGCAGCAGCAATCAGTTCACGTGCATTGCGTAATTTTGCTTCAGCATATTGCGCAAATAAGGCACGTAATTCTTGCAAGCGTGATGCTTGGGTATTCTCATCCATCGCAACTGTCATTGGGCTTAAGCTGTGCTCTGCAGTTAAATACGCGTCTTCATCAATAATTTTTTCGAGTTTGGCGCGGTATAAGCCTTCAATCAGCACTTTAATACAGTTTTCATCATTTTCGTGATTTACAACTTGCACAATTTTCGCGACAGTACCGTATTGATACAAATTGTCGTGATCAATTTCTTCTGTAAGCGAATCTTTTTGCGCAACTACAAATACTAGATTGTCACTGTTACGAGCCACATCAACTGCATTGATCGATTTTTCACGACCTACAAATAGCGCGATTTGCATGTGCGGATAAACCACCACATCACGTAGCGCTAAAAGCGGTAATACACTTGGAACCTGAGGCTCTAAGGTTTCTTGATTCATAATAATTTCAGACATGGGCACTCCTAATGAGTGACAACGGTGTTGCCATGTTTTTTATAGTGATGGGTATTTTAAAAAATACAAGGGCAGGTCAACATAAATTGTTTAAAAAAGTAGCTAAGTATTTGATTTTAAATTGACCTATCCAGTCAAAATGATCAATTTAGCGTTTCAAGTTGCGTTTAAACTGTAAAAAACACTCTGGTGTCAGTAACGCATCTAGAGGTTGATCCCAGTTTTTACGTGGCAAGTTTGCATGAATCAGCTGAAAATCATGTGCGATACCTAAGCGATAAGGGCGCTGTGGAGCAGATGCCAGCGTGCGGTCATAATAACCACCACCCATTCCAATTCGAGTGCCGTACTTGTCGCAAGCCAGCAAGGGCATGATTAAAAGGTCAAGATGAAAAACATGCTTCCCACGACTTGCCATCGGCTCTTTCATGCCCAGTGGGTGATGAGAAAAACGTTTATTGATGTATTGATGACGTGAGATTTCAACCCAAACCAGTTGCTGATTCATGTTGCAAATCATGGGTAAATACACTTGTTTGCCTTGCACGAAGCAGTATTCAATGATGCGCTGTGTATGAATTTCACCAAATGCATCTAAATACACCCCCACTTTTTTTGCGTACTGAAATTTTGGCAACCGTATTAGGCGCTGCAAAACAGCTTGCTGCGCTTGCTGCTGTTGATTAGGCGTGACTGCTCTGCGCTGTTGTCGAAGCTGTTTACGCAAGGTGTTAAGTCTCAACAACTGCATCTGGGCACATCCTTATATACCTGAGTTTAAATGTCTGAATGGGTATGGAATTACTATCATTGCATCGACAAAAAACAAGCTTTTATCATGCTTGGCATTTTAACAGGATGTAATGTTATATTTCTGATTATCTGAACCTGACCTACTATGGGATAGTTTGGCTTGAATCTAGATGTAAAATTAAAAACACACTGATGCTATAGCGCAATCAATGCCGCACTAAAAATCTTCACGGTCGCTACGAGATAAATTGGGCCGAGTTCAGTTAAAACAACAATTATGTAAAACACGTGCCAAAACAAAAACAATACTTTCATTTTGCAGTTATAAAAACTGAAAAAAATGTTTCCGACCCGCGTTAGATGAATTTGGACCTAAAGACTTATCAAGCGTTCAATTCATCTTGCTAGAAATCACACTGATTCCATTGTATTGGACTAAAGTTGTATAAAGCTGTACGAAATAAATTTGGTTTTTCCTTCCTTTTAAAAACTCGAGAAAAAACAAAGTTTAAATATTTCTTTGGCGTATTTTTTTATGCTGTATATAAAGAAAACCTTTATCGAAATTGGTATGACCATTTAAAATAAACAATCAGGCCAATCTTGACTTTTTTTTGTCTAAAACTATCATTTGTTGCATATGTTGAGGGAATTTTGTTTTTAACCTCAATATTGGTCAGACCAAAATTAGAATTTTACCTCTATGCTTAGACCTATGTTTACGTTTGAGTGAGCATTTCAAGGAGATGACAATGCTTCAACATTGGCAACAGATCTATGATCCAATGGCAAATATTTGGATTTCGAGTCTTATTGCATCAATCCCGATTATTTTTTTCTTTTTAGCACTGGCTGTATTTCGCTTAAAGGGAAGTGTTGCGGGAACAATTACGGTGATTTTGGCATTATTAGTGTCTTTATTTGCCTATGGCATGCCTGCACCAATGGCTTTTGCTTCATTGATCTATGGATTTTTCTACGGTTTGTGGCCAATCGCATGGATTATTATTGGCGCATTATTCTTATATAAAATCTCTGTAAAAACAGGGCAATTTAACATTATTCGCTCATCTATTCTTTCGATTACAGAAGATCAGCGTCTCCAGATGCTATTAGTCGGCTTCGCGTTTGGGACATTTTTAGAAGGTGCAGCGGGCTTTGGGGCGCCAGTGGCAATTACTGCAGCTTTGCTGGTAGGTTTGGGTTTTAAACCTTTATACGCTGCGGGTTTATGTCTGATTGTGAACACCGCACCAGTTGCGTTTGGCGCAATGGGGATTCCAATTATTGTGGCGGGTCAGGTTTCGGGTGTAGAAACCATGGAAATTAGCCAGATGGTGGGGCGTCAGTTGCCATTTATGGTGCCAATTGTGCTGTTCTGGATTATGGCAATTATGGATGGCTGGCGCGGTGTGAAAGAAACTTGGCCTGCAGTGTTGGTGGGTGGTGGTGCTTTTGCGATTGCACAATACTTGACCTCTAACTTTGTTGGACCTGAGTTACCCGACATTACAGCTGCAATTGCATCTTTGGTCAGTTTAACGGTGTTGTTTAAATTCTGGCAGCCAAAACACATTTTCCGTTTTAGTGATGCAGACACAAAAGTAGATGCCAACTTGGTTGCAGAACAACAGCAAAAATACAGCATCGGGCAGATTGTTAAAGCATGGTCACCTTTTGCAGTGTTAACGGTGATGGTCACCATTTGGAGTATTAAACCGTTTAAAGATTTATTTGCCAAAGATGGGGCAATGCATGACTGGGTAATTTCCATCAAAGTGCCATTTTTACATCAATTGGTGCAAAAAATGCCGCCTGTGGTTGCTGACGTTAAAGACTACGATGCAATCTTTAAGTTCGATTGGCTGAGTGCAACAGGGACTGCAATTATGATTGCGGCTGTCATCACCATCATTTACTTGAAAATGAAACCGCGTGAAGCTGTTAAAACTTTTGCAGAAACCATCAACGAGCTTAAAACACCGATTTATTCGATTGGGATGGTGTTGGCTTTTGCTTTTATTGCCAATTATTCAGGCATGTCTGCGACTTTGGCACTGGCTTTGTCACACACAGGCAATGCTTTTACATTCTTCTCGCCATTTTTAGGTTGGATTGGAGTGTTCTTGACAGGTTCAGATACATCAGCCAATGCCTTATTTGCTGCCTTGCAAGCCACAACTGCACAGCAAATTGGTGTACCAGAAGTCTTGTTGGTTGCTGCAAATACCAGTGGTGGAGTAACAGGCAAAATGATTTCACCACAATCGATTGCAATTGCCTGTGCGGCAGTGGGTTTAGTCGGAAAAGAATCGGATTTATTCCGCTTTACCGTAAAACACAGTATCACGTTCACCGTAATGATCGGTATTATTATCACTCTACAAGCTTATGTGTTCCCATGGATGATTCCATAACCACATGCACAAGAGGATAGCCGCATGAAAGTCTCCAACAAAGTTGTGCAAGACCTGCGCACACTGGTTGAAAAAAATCAGATGCAAGTCGGAGACCGATTGCCTGCCGAAAGAAAGTTATGTGAACAACTCGGGGTTTCCCGTTCCTCTTTGCGTGAGGCTATTCAGCAATTGACCAGTCAGGGCATGCTGGTCAGCAAAGTTGGAGCGGGTACTTTTTTGCAACAGCTACCCACCAATTGGTCGCAATATCAAATTGTGCAGCCTTTAAGTAACCTGATTGATGAAGACCCTGCTTATCGTTTTGATGTGCAAGAAGCTCGAATGGTGCTTGAAGGTGGTACGGCATGGTATGCCGCACAGCGGGCAACTGCTGAGGATTTGAAAAACATCCGTGCCTGTTATGAGCAAATCGCCCATTTCCAAATTTTAGGTGATGACGATCAGGCTGCAATTGCCGATGCCAAGTTTCATTTGGCAATTGCCGAAGCATCGCACAATTTGGTGCTCATTCAAATGATGCGTGGCTTATTTGATTTGTTGCAATACAACGTAGTTTTGGGCAGACGCAAAGTCTATACCGAAGCCCACCGTTTCGATCAGTTGCATGATCAACACTTTCAAGTGATGGATGCAATTGAACGCCAGGATCCAGAAGCTGCCCGTTCGGCAGTGTGTGGACATATTGAATTTGTAGTTCAACAAGTACGTATGATAGACGAGGAAGATGCGCGTCGTCAGCGTGCGAGTCGATTAAACAGGATAGCGCCATGATTATTTCTTCTGCGAATGATTACCGCGAAGCAGCTAAACGCCGTTTACCGTCATTTTTATTTCACTATATTGATGGAGGTGCGTACGCGGAACAAACGCTAAAAAGAAATGTGGAAGACCTTTCACAGATCGCCTTGCGCCAACGTGTTTTGAATGACATGTCGGCTTTAAGTTTAGAAACCACTTTATTTAATGAAACCTTGTCAATGCCTGTGGCGTTGGCACCTGTGGGTTTAACGGGCATGTATGCGCGCCGTGGTGAAGTACAGGCTGCAGTTGCAGCTGACAAAAAAGGCATTCCATTTACTTTGTCTACCGTGTCGGTGTGTCCAATTGAAGAAGTGGTGCCTGCCATTTCACGCCCAATGTGGTTTCAATTATATGTATTGCGTGACCGCGGTTTTATGCGCAATGCTTTGGAACGTGCTAAAGCCGCAGGCTGTTCAACCTTGGTCTTTACAGTAGATATGCCTGTGCCTGGTGCACGTTATCGGGATGCACATTCGGGCATGAGTGGTCCAAATGCTGCTATGCGACGCTATATGCAGGCAGTGATGCATCCAAACTGGGCATGGGATGTGGGTTTACTGGGTCGTCCGCATGACTTGGGCAATATCTCTAAATACTTAGGCAAACCAACAGGACTTGAAGATTATATTGGCTGGTTAGGCAATAACTTTGACCCATCTATTTCATGGAAAGACTTGGAGTGGATTCGTGAATTCTGGGATGGCCCAATGGTCATTAAAGGCATTTTAGACCCAGAAGATGCTAAGGATGCTGTTCGTTTTGGGGCTGATGGAATTGTGGTGTCTAATCACGGAGGTCGTCAGTTAGATGGTGTGCTCTCGACTGCACGTGCTTTACCGCCAATTGCTGATGCGGTGAAAGGAGATCTTAAAATTCTAGTGGATTCAGGTATTCGTAATGGCCTAGATGTGGTGCGCATGTTGGCGATGGGTGCGGATACTTGTATGCTCGGACGTGCCTTTATTTATGCACTAGGTGCAGCAGGCGGGGCGGGTGTGAGTAATTTACTCGAATTGATTGATAAGGAAATGCGCGTCGCAATGACTTTAACGGGTGCTAAAAACATTCAAGCGATTAACTCAGATTGCTTGGTACAACTTGAGCGTGAACTGAAAGGCTAAATTGCCAACAGGAGCGATCAATCCATCAACCGATGCATTTGGCTGAATCGCTTAATTGTATTTTTCACCTTGTTTCAGGACTTGTACACTATGCCACAGACAATTTCTTCTGCAACACAATTTGATGCTGCAGCAACCCTCAAAAACTTGGTCGATATTGTGGGAAAAGCGCATGTATTGACCCATGAATCAGATACTCGTTTATATCGTCAAGGGCGACGTTTTGGCGAGGGACACGTTTTTGCGGTGGTCACGCCAGGTTCTTTATTGCAGCAGTGGCAAGTGTTACAAGTGGCTGTGGCAGCAGATTGCATTATTATTATGCAAGCCGCCAATACTGGACTCACGGGTGGTTCTACCCCTTTTGGTGATGACTATGATCGTCCTGTAATTTTGATCAACACCCAACGTTTAAAAGGTATTCAGCTCATCAACGATGCCAAGCAAGTGATTTGCTTGCCTGGTGCAACGCTAGATGCTTTGGAACAACAATTGGCGCCACATCAGCGTGAGCCACACTCAGTCATTGGTTCATCTTGTATTGGAGCTTCGGTGTTGGGCGGGGTATGTAATAATTCAGGTGGGGCATTGGTCAGACGTGGTCCTGCCTATACTGAGTTGGCCTTATATGCACAAGTCGATGCACTGGGCGAGTTGCAACTCATCAATCATTTGGGGGTGAATTTAGGGAACTCGCCAGAAGAAATTTTAACCAAACTTGAGCAACAACAATATCGCCCTGAAGATATTGAATATTCGGATCATTGCTGTGCTTCAGATCAGCGTTACGTGCATGATGTTGCCCAAGTCGATGCCGATACGCCTGCACGGTTTAATGCCGACCCGAGCCGTTTGTTTGAAGCTTCGGGTTCGGCAGGTAAAGTCTGTGTGTTTGCAGTGCGTTTGGATACGTTTGAGAAAATTCCGAGTCAGGTGTTTTATATCGGCAGCAATCAGCAGGATGATTTAACCGCGATTCGCCGTTTTTTATTACGTGATTTGCCGCGTGTACCGATTGCAGGCGAGTATATTCATCGAGATGCCTATGACATTGGTGCAGAATATGGCAAAGACAGCTTCTTGTTTATCGAGAAGTTTGGCACCAGTAAAGTACCTGCAGCTTTTGCCATGAAAGACAAAGTTGATGGTTTTCTAACCCGTTGGGGCATGCGTGGATTGTCGGATAATGTTTTGCAAATGTTCACGAAACTACTGCCAAATCATTTACCAGAACGCATGAACCAATTTCGTGATTTGTATGAACATCATTTAATTTTGCGCATTGAACAGCAAGATGTTGCGGCAGTTCAGCATTTTTTACTGGATTATTTTATCACGCGCAATTCCGGCAGTTTTTTTCTATGTAATGAAGATGAAGGCAGAAAGGCTTTTCTGCATCGCTTTGCAGTAGCAGGTGCTGCAATCCGTTATCGTGATACACACCGAAATGAAGTGGAAGACATTGTTGCTTTAGATATTGCGTTAAGACGTAATGATCAGCAATGGGTTGAAACCTTGCCCGAAGAGTTGGAGCAGGCGATTATTCATAAGTTGTATTATGGTCATTTTTTATGTCATGTCTTTCATCAGGACTATATTATTAAAAAAGGTCTAGACCCATTGGCAATGGAACATCAAATGTGGTCATTGCTAGATGCACGTGGGGCAGAGTATCCTGCAGAACATAATGTTGGGCATTTATATGTGGCGAAGCCTGCCCTCAAGCAACATTATCAAAAATTGGACCCGACCAATTGTTTTAATGTGGGCATTGGACATAGCTCAAAATTAAAAGCTTGGCGTTAAATAGGGATGAAAACTGAGCAGTGAAACTGATTCTAAGGATAGATGGATATGTTTAAGTTAGATAGCAGACTGCTACAGATTTTTTATTATGTGTACAAATTAAAAAATGTGTCTGCTGCCGCAGATGCGTTGGGCATGAGTCAGCCTGCGGTTAGTAACTGTTTAAATAAGATTCGTCAGCATTTTAATGACCCATTATTTTTAAGGGTGGGCAATGAAATGTTGCCAACAGAGTTGGCGAAACAGATTTTTTCACCGATTAGTGAAATTCTTAATAAAATTGAAACGGTTAATAACTTTAAAGTCGATTTTGATCCGACCCATTCCGATCAATTATTTACCTTGGCAATGACCGATGTTTCGCATTTGGTTCTATTGCCAAAACTGACAAAGTTTTTAAAAAAACATGCGCCTTCGGTACGGATTAAAATTCGTCCTATTACCCGTGAAACCAGTTATCAAATGGCAAATGGTGAAATTGATTTTGCGATTGGATTTTTACCTGAATTAGAACAGGGTTTTTATCAGCAGCAATTATTTTTACAATATTATGTGGTGATTAGTCGTAAAGATCATCCACGTATTTGTGAAAAAAGTTTAGATGTTGAAGCTTATATTCGTGAATCGCATGTCGATGTGGATACCAGTATAGGTCACTACCATATTGAAAATGAATTAAGCAATCGCGGTTTAAGACGTAATATTTTAATGAGTATTCCAAGTTATTTGGGCGTTGGGTTAATTGTGCAAGAAACCGATATGATTGCGACAGTACCTTATTATTTAAGTGAGGTATTGTTGGCACGTGGGAATTTACAAGTAGTAAGTGCGCCGTTGAATTTTCCAACTTATCCTGTACGACAGTATTGGCATACGTCTTGTCATCACCAAACCTGTCATCAGTGGTTAAGAAAAGTAATTTTTGATTTGTTTAGCCAGCATCCTTAATTAATGGTGTTTAAATTTTTTTAAATTGTTTTTAAATCATCATTCGCTAATTCCCTCATCTTTAAATAAAAGACTAAGTTAATCGGTTGAGTGATTTTTATTTGTAATGCAATAAAATTGAATTTCTGACCAAGATTTAGATTACAGCTATACATTTTATTTTCCATATAAATGTCTAAACATTCGCTTGTATCAGCACTACGAATACACTGACCATCGAGATACCATTTTGGTTACTTTGTCCATTAAAGTTATAAGCAATAACTTCAGCATCACCATGTTTCTGTTTTCATGCCATATTTAGGCATTTGCCTTGCACGCTAATGTTTTGATCAGGATGGAAAATAAAATGTGGATGAGTAGCATCATGACATTGCGAATTCTGAAAGCTAAGTTGATTTTATGACTAAAATCGACGCAGCGACCATTTTAGGTTTTAATATTGAAATTTTTGTTACTATGCTTGTGCAGGATAAGACCAAGGTATTGGCACATAAAGGGTTTGTTGAGCAGCGCATTCTATAGGTGTACTGAGTAGAGTTTGAGGTTGAGTTATGATCATGGGAATTTGCCCTGATGCTAATGCGTCCACAACAAAGACTGTTAAAAATGAGCAACCGCTTAAATTAAAATATTGCTTAAATATAAGAAAAAACCTATTTATTAAGTGGTTATGTAAATTTAAAGCAAAAAAAGATAATAGTTTTTTGTAATTTTATGAGTCATTGACCCAAAAAATTTATCGAATAGACAAGGTTTTCAGCAAAAAATAAGAACGAAAAATTCAAGTTGTCATTATTTGTTATTAGTCGGTGCATTCTTAGGAAGTGTGTGGTAGAAATTGTATTTAGAGGATATATTTCTGATTTAGTTGGTGGTCAGCAACAAACGAACTATCTAATTTGTGCAATTGAACATCAAAAATTCACAACTAAAATTCAACTGTATTGCTTTCAAATATGTGATTGAGTTGTAAAATTATGTGTTAAAATAGATACTTGTCACAGTTTTTGAATTTTGGGGTAGGAACTGTTGAAACATTTTTTACTACGACTCGGATTGGATCTGCGTAAACTTATTTTAATTTCCACAATTTTAAGTGTATCAGGCTTATTTGTCGTAAGTATTTTTATTTTAAATTATGTAATTAAACAACAATTAATTCAAAATTCACTTTCGATCAATGAAAAATATGCAGAAAAAATTGCCACCAGTGCCAATCAACATTTTTCAGATATGATTCAAGAGTTGGATTATAGTGCACGCTTATTAGAAAAAAATTTTTATAATACACAAGTTAGAAAAGAAGAAGTACAACGCTTAAAAAATCAATCCAATAATTTTAATAGTGTTTTATTGCTAAGGCAGAATAAACATATTTTAGCTTATGCACCTAACACATTAAAACTTAATTTTAATCATGCTTATAGTTCTGTTGGTATTAGTGAATCTATTGAGAAAAAGAAAACTTATATTTCATCTCCCTATTGGTCAGTAACTAATAATTTAGTTGTCATGATGTCACAACCTATTCATGATGCAAAACATCAATATTTAGGCATGATCAGTGGTACGATTTATTTACAGAAGAAGAACTTGATCAATACCATGCTCAATACACAGTATGATTATAAAAAAAGTTATATGTATGTGATTGATCAAAATAATCGTATTATTTTTCATCCAGATAAAAAGCGGATTGGTGAAAAAATTATCAACAATACGGGTTTAGACTATATTAATCAGCATAAAAATGGCTCAATCCGTTTAAAAAATAGTTTAGGTATAGATAATTTAGCAGGTTTTGCACATATTCCAAGTGTAAATTGGATTGTAGTTTCTCAGCAGCCCACAGAGGATTTACTTGCACAAGCGTATACGCTGATTTCAAAAGTATCGATTGGAATCTTCATTTTCAACTTTTTTATTTTTTTATTGATTTGGTATATCTCAAGCTTTATTTCTTCTCCTTTGAACCGCCTGGCACGTATGGCAAGTATGCTTAATCATGCGGACATTGAAAATAAAATTAAAGAAATTGATCCATGGTATTTCGAGGTTTTAAAGTTTAGAACCTCATTATTAATGAGTTCGGAAACCTTTAGTCATCGGATTGCGGAGTTAAAGCATCACGTCAATACTGATCCATTGACAGGTTTATATAACCGTCGTGGGATGCAATTATTTTTAAATGAGTTGGTCAAAACCCGAACTGAGTTTGCAGCATTGTCTATTGATATTGATTTCTTTAAGAAAGTTAATGATCACTATGGGCATGATCAAGGTGATATGGTACTGCAAACGCTCGCCCAAATAATGCAAACTAATTTTAGGGATCATGATATTTGTTGCCGTTCTGGGGGCGAAGAGTTTTTAGTGCTGATGACGACTGCCGACCCAAGTGTGGCATATAAAGCTGCGGAGCGTTTAAGAACGACCATGCAACAAACCAATATTAATGGTATGGGTGAAATTACCATCTCAATTGGTATCGCATTTTGGTTTAAAGATGCAGAGGATATTTCTGAAGTGCTTAAACTTGCAGATAATAAATTGTATGAAGCCAAACATGCTGGGCGGAATTGCACAAAGTCTACGGCTACATGAGAATTTGGATAGATTCCTATTCAGCTAACACAGAGGCATGCGATGGAAAAAGATCAAGATCCAACGATTGTGGTTGAAGACAGTCCTGAACAAGAAAAATATGAACTTCTGAAAGAAAAGCTGAAATACAAACAAGCGGAGCGCGAAAACTCTAAAAAGATTGATCATAAACAAGTACGGCTGAATATTCAGGCCGATGCCTTGCCAAGCAAAACCTTTTTTATAATGAATGCTTTGGCAGCTATTATTGCAGGCTATGGTTTATTGTCTAATTCAGCTGCAGTGGTGATTGGTGCAATGCTGGTTGCGATGATGCTTGGTCCTATTTCAGGTATGGCTTTAGCATTTATTGATAATCGATGGTTGTTTTTTAAAACAGCATTTAAAACCTTAGTTTTAGGTGTGTCGATGATTGTCAGTATTGGCATCATTTTAGGTCTTATCAATATTAACTTACCTATCACCCATGAAATTCTGTCTAGAACTCAGCCTACCATTATGGATTTAATGATTGCACTTGCGGGTGGTGCAGCAGGGGCATTTGCAGCCGTTTCACCACGTCTGTCTGTGGCTGTTGTTGGCGTTGCAGTTGCGACTGCTTTGGTACCGCCGCTGGTTGCAAGTGGCATATTAATTACGCATCTGGAATGGAAACATGCAGCAAATGCTCTGCTGTTGGCACTGACCAATATTGTTGCTATTCAAATTAGTTCTTCACTGGTGTTATGGGCAGCTGGTTTTAGACGCGGTTCAGATGAAGAAGTAAATAGCACAGTAATTGAATTTATTAAAAGAAATATCGTGAGTCTTTTAGTACTTTTTGCGCTGGGTATCTATTTAAGCTTTAACTTTATGATGATGTTAAATAAACAGATGTATGAACATCAGGTAGAAAGCTTGATTGAAAGTCAATTTAATCAACATAATAATTTGATTGATACGGTGCAGTTTGATCGGCGTAAAGAGATGACTTTAATTCGCGTAGTCTTGCGTGGAGATATAGCGCCAAAACCTCAACAGATTTCTGCATTGAATCAAAAATTAGCACAAGACCCACGTGGAAAACCAAGTGTGGTTCAAGTGCGCTTTATTCCTGTGCAAATTATTCAAGCCAAAGAAAGTCCTGATTTTGATATTAAGCAAGTTGAAGCCGAGCAATTGATACAACCTTAGATTCAACAATAAGAAATTGATGGTATTTACAGCTTACTTTAGATGGAGTCTTATTATTCAATAGGGCACTCATAATGTTACATATTACACCGATTTAATTTAATAGTCTCAAAAGGTTATAGTTAAGCCAATTTTAAGCTAAACCACTTAACATCCGATTTATTTCAAATCAGATTCACTATGCTTCCACGCTCTCCTTACAAAGGCACTTCTGGTTTACAACGGATTTTGAATGCCACAGGCTATTCTTTGGCAGGCTTTAAAGCCGCCTTTCAAAATGAAGCGGCATTTCGGCAAATCATTCTGATTAATTTACTGCTGATCCCGCTCAGTTTTTTCATGCCTGTCAGTCGTGTTGAACAAGTGCTCATGATTGTGGTGTGTTTACTTGCCATCATTGTCGAACTGATTAACTCTGCTATTGAAGCCGTGGTCGATCGTGTTTCAATGGAGCAACATCCCTTGTCTAAAAATGCAAAAGATATGGGGAGTGCAGCGCAATTTGTTGCTTTGGCAATTATCGCATTGACCTGGGGCGCATGCCTGATTCCTGCTTAATCCCTTAAAAACAAGCATAAAACAGACTTTAAAATAGATAGTGAGTTGAGTATTCCTCATGCGGCATCAGCATTCAAAATTTTTACTTCTTCAAGCAATTTTACTCCTTCTGAGTTTGCTGATATTGCTTAATTTATTTAGCGTTGCAGGCAGGCTAGATTTACACCTCATTCAACCCTTCGTGGATGCTCATGCAGAATTTCCACTTCGACAAGACTGGGCATTGGCTGAATTAAATCATCGGTATGTCAAATATATCCTGATTGCGGTATATCTGAGTTATTTACTGACTTGGTTGCTGTCTTTCAGATTTCAAAAATTACGTGCTTGTCGTTGGGAGTTTGGCTATTTCTTTTGGATGGTGGTGATTTCGACCAGTGTGATTGCAATACTTAAATCACAGTCGGCACATGCTTGCCCGTGGGATATGAGTATGGCTAGAGCGGACGGCGTTTGGTGGGATTTAAGTGCAACGGCAGGGCATTGTTTTCCTGGTGGGCATGCCTCAAGTGGTTTTGCTTTATTGGTAGGATATTTTGTTTATCGAGTTGCTCAACCTAAACGTGCTTATTTTTTCTTGATTGCGGCTTGCATTTTAGGCATGGGGATGGGCTGGGCGCAAATGATGCGCGGGGCACATTTTTTCAGTCATAATCTTTGGACAGGCTGGATTACTTGGTGTTTGAATGTAGTCGCTTATGCGTTCTTGGCGCATAAATTGCCACAATCAAAATCTAACTTAAAACCCGATCTTAACGCATCGGAAATTTAACCTGCACACATAAACCACCTAAACTGGCACTTTTAGAAAACTCTAAACTTGCACCTAAGCGTTGGGTGGCTTTATCTACAATAGATAAACCTAAACCGCTGCCAATTTCTGCATGGTTGTGAATACGGTAAAAACGCTGTCGAATTTGATTGAACAGTGCCGGGTCAATGCCTGCACCACTGTCTTCAATTTGCAAAATTGCATGTTGTTCTTGCTGAAAAATAGTCACATTAATCACGCCTTGTTTGGGCGTATATTTAATCGCATTATCAATTAAATTATAAATAATGGAATGCAAAGCAGAACTTTGCCCATGAATATTCAACTCTTGGCGTTGTTCGACACCTAAATCAATATCTTTTTGCAATGCCAATTGAATGAGCTGTTCCACACAGACAATGGTCATTTGATTTAAAGAGAGGGTTTGATCGCTTTCAATGAGACTATCTAAGGCATCTTGCTTGGCTAAGCTTAATAACTGATTGACCAAATGCTGTAAACGCAAAACCCCTTGGCTTAAATTATTGAGGGCATCACTATGTGGAAATTGCTGCAATAGAATTTGTACTTGTAAATTGAGTGCAGTGAGCGGGGTACGTAATTCATGTGCAGCATCGGCAACGAACTGGCGCTGTTCCTGCTGTGCGACAGAAATTCGCGTAAATAATTGATTCATTTCTTGAATAGTGGGTGTAAGCTCAACTGGATAATCCAGCATTCTAATTGGATTGAGATCCTGCGCTTTACGACGTGCCAATTCACTTTTAAAGTCATTTAGAGGTCGAAAATTATGGCGAATTAGCCAACTTAAAGCCAATAATGCAAAGGGTAAAAATAGTGCATAGGGAATAAACATATTTGCTGCTAACTCTAAAGCTAAATATTGGCGCACAGAGTTTTGCTGGCTAATTTGAATTTGCAGATTTTCCTGCGGCAAAATATAAGTACGCCACAATTCAGATTGAGTTTGATGACTATAAAAACCCGGTTTTTCTACAGGCTGTAGTAGTAATACATCTTGAGGGTGTAATTGTGGTGTTGCATCAGCATATGCCCAAATATCGACAAATAAGTCTTCTTCACTATATTTTTGATCTAAATTGATTTGGCTTCGCGTAGGTTCTGGGTGATTCGCTGCAATGCGTTCTGCCAAACTTTGCATTTGAGCATCTAAAATTTCATTGATCTCTTCTAGGGCAATTCGATAGGCTGCAAATACCAAAACGCAGCCCAACATGACACTTAAGATAGAAACATAAACAATCAGACGTTTTTGCAAAGAATAGGATTGCATTAAATTTGCCCTAAACGGTAACCTAAACCACGAATGGTACGAATAAAGTCCTTACCGAGTTTGGCGCGTAAATGGTGAATATAGACTTCAATAGTGTTGCTACTGACTTCACTGTCAAAATCATATAATTTATCTTCTAAATTATTTTTAGAGAAAATTTTATTTGGGTGGCTGAGCAAAGCCATTAAAATTGCCCATTCACGATTCGACAGTTCAATATATTCACCTTTGAATTTTGCCAAATGTTGTTCGGTATCTAAGACTAAATCGCCATAACTTAAAATATGCGCAGTATTATTCACTGGATTTTGTGTACCGCTGCGTCTGAGTAGGGCATAAATTCGCGCCAGTAATTCATCAAACTCATAGGGCTTAATTAGATAATCATCTGCGCCCTGATTCAAACCATCAACCCGTTGTTGCAATTGATCACGCGCTGAAATAATCAGCACGGGCAATTGTGGATGTAACTGGCGAATATTTTTTAATACCTGCATGCCGTCCATCATGGGTAAGCCTAAGTCCAGCAACACCAGCTGGATATCATGTTGCTGTAATTGCTTTAAGCCATCCATCCCGTTATTCACCCAAGTAACATCAAATTGTTGTAGCTTGAGCAAGGTCTGGGTCGATTCGGCAATCATAAAATCATCTTCGATGATTAAAATTTTAGGCATGTGATGACTCGTGCTGCGGTTGGGCGATATATGGAGTATGACATTGATTCAGCATATCATTTTTCGGGTCAATTACTTTGCTGTTTACATCCAGCAAGCCCAATAAACTTGGGAAAAGATTATCCTGACTCAATGTTGCTTGACGTTGTGCTTTTAAGCAATTCACTTGCGCAGAATTTTGTTGTTGCCAGGTTTCTGAAAACCACATCAGCATAGGTACATGGGTCTGTTGAGTAGGCGCCATAGAATATGGCGCACCGTGCAAATATAAACCATGTTCACCTGTCGATTCACCATGGTCAGACAAATACCAAAATCCGGTTTGATAGTGCTTTTGTTGCGCTAAAGTTTGAATCAACTGACTTAAAACATGGTCGGTATAGACAATCGAATTGTCATAGCTATTGCGTAAGGCATCGGCAGTGCAACCCTGAATCGCATTGCTGTTACACGTGGGTTGGAAAGGTTGATAAGCTGCGGTTGAGCGTTTGAAATAAGCAGGTCCATGACTGCCCATTTGGTGCAATACAATTAAATGTGAGCGCGTGTCTTTAGGGTCAAGTTGAGCAAGATAAGCCTGTAAACTATCCACTAAAATTTCATCTAAACATTCACCGCTGGCATCACACCATTTTTGTTTTAGCGCTGCAGGAATTTGATATTGCTGCACCCGATCACAAGCACCTTTACAGCCTGAATTGTTATCAATCCAAGTGACTTGATAACCTGCACGCTGGGCAATATCCAGTAAACCTTCACGGTGACTTGCAAGTTGTTCATCATAATTTTGGCGTGGCATCCCCGAGAACATGCACGGCACAGAAACAGCCGTGGCAGTACCACAAGAGTTGACTTGAGTGAAATTAATCACAGGCAGTTTAGACAGTTCTGGATTGGTATTTTTTGCGTAGCCATTCAGCGAGAAGCTTTCAGCACGTGCAGTTTCACCGACCACCAACAGCATAATTTTGGGTGCTGTGCCTGTTTGCGCACGTTGAATTAAATGCGCATCTTCACCATAGCGCAGCAGCGGCAAATTCTGTTTAGGAGCTTTCTTTTTATAATAGGACAGACCAGATGCAATCGCATTTTGTGGCGAAAGCATGCCTTTTAAATCACGATGTTCACGGAAGATTGCAGCATAATCGACATAAAAACAGAACAATAAACCCGAAATCAGCACAATAGAAACTACACTACCCAAGGTCTTTTGCAGTAATTGTCGAGCAAAATGAGTCGGCTGAATTTTAACAGACCACACTAAAACCAATGGCAGTAGCACAAACAGCACACTCCAAACCACCAAACGTACAGACCAGAGATCACGTACTTCACGCACATCGGTTTGCAGCATATTCTGAATTTGGTCTGCGGTAATCACTACACCTAAACTATTGACAAAATAAGCGCTGAATCCACCAACTACAATCAAAATGCTTGCTAATATTTTGGCATTCCAACGCCAGTTCAGCCATTGCAGCAACAGATGATATGCTGACACAATCACGATCACAGTTGCGATCACTAGGTTAGTGGCTTTAATTCCTTGATAAGGTGTGAATTGTTTAATTTTCTCATAAAATCCATAGTTCAATACCAAGCCTAACCATAGGGCAAGCATTAGATTGAAATAGAATAAAGAAATCGGTTTTTGCCAAACGCGCAGTCGGGCCAAGAAAGACGGAGCAAGTGGTGATTGGGTCTGCTTAGACATCGTCAATGATTCAAAAGACTTTAAGATGCTTTAGCCTAAAATTTGAAACTTAAAACTGACTTAAAATTGCGGGCTGAATCTGTCGTAGTTTTATTTGAATAACTTTGAAGATAGAAATTTTAGAGAAGTGAACTTTGCATAAGTAACCTGTTTATTCACTTTATTTCTGAAGTTTCCCCCTATCTCTGAATATATTTTTATTCAAAGACAGGGCAGAGATTTATACTGAATTTCCTAGGTTTTAAGCCACTGCAACATGGAACATTGAACCAATCCACGCACTAAATACCATGGCGACAATACCCCAAATCATGACTCTCAATGCGCCTTTCCACATACTTGCACCACCGACATAGCTGGCAAGCGCCCCCATAATACCTAGGCTGATTACACCGACCAACATCACACCTTTATCTAACAGATGCTCAGGTAAGAGTAAAATAGACACCAATGGGAATAATGAACCTATGGTAAATGCCAATGCCGAAGAAAATGCTGCGGTAAAGGGTCGCGCTGCGGTGTGTTCTAAAATACCAATTTCATCACGGGCATGGGCATCTAAAGCATTGTGAGCAGTCAATTGTATGGCCACTTGTTCTGCCAATTTGGCATCTAAACCGCGAATCATATAAATATTGGTGAGCTCTTTTAGCTCATGCTCTGGGTTGAGTTTTAATTCACGTGCTTCCATCGCAAGGTCATTTTTTTCAATGTCTTGTTGAGATTTCACCGAAATATATTCGCCCGCTGCCATAGAAGCAGCGCCCGAAATTAAACCCGCAATACAGGTAATCAACAATGTTTGAGAAGATGCACCACTAGCTGCCATCCCAACGACCAAACTCGTCACAGAAATGATTCCATCGTTCGCCCCTAAAACTGCAGCACGTAACCATCCAGATCGTGAAATATAATGTTTTTCGAGGTGGTAAGAATGAGGCATAGATCAAATTCTCTTGTTATTCAATTTTCATTGATTGATGTGTGATATAGCATAAATCATTCTAAAAAAATTATCGGCTAAATAGGTGCTTTATTTCAGAAAAAGATGTTTTGTACAAAGCCAATGACCATAGGTAAAGAAAGACGGAATAATGATTTCATCATTAAGCAGCTTTGGAGTAGGTTTGGTTTATCCCTTGTTTCCCTTTTGATGGAGCATAGCATTACGCAGCAGGCTCAAACCAAATGGCAATATTTTCGCAATGAATGAGTGCTCGGTAATAGGAAGACCAATGGGTTGTCGGATAAATTTAAGGTTTAGGCTTATTCGTTTGGAAATTATATTGTGGAATAAGCCTTAGAGATAGTTTGTGCACCAAAGCCATTTAAAATTAAATGTTGGGTTGAATTCTCACTTGCCCAATTCAATATTCTTCAAAATCACACAATCTGCCTGTTCATCGCCAGAGCAATGGTCTGCAGAACTTTGTAGCCAATTCGCCATTTCCTGTAATTGCGCAATCTTCTGTTTTAAGGTTTCAATATGTTTAAGCGTGAGCTGCTTCACCTCTGCACTTTGTCGGTCAGCATTTTTCCATAAACCTAGCAATTCTTTCATTTGCTCAGAAGAAAAACCCAAATCCCGCGCATGTTTAATAAAAGACAAAGTTTTTAAATCTTGCTCAGAATAAATCCGATAACCCGAAGCAGAGCGTTTGGCGCTATCCAACAAACCAATTTGCTCATAATAACGAATCATTTTGCTGGAAATACCCGATAGCTTAGAGGCTTGACCAATATTCATGTGACTTCTTCTCATAAAAGGGCATAGAACAATCTTCTAAACCCTTTGTAGGTTGCATTTAAACCTGTGTTGCTTGGAAATATTTTAAGCGGAGCGCATTCCCCAATACAAATACTGAAGATAATGCCATCGCACCCGCAGCAAAAATAGGCGAGAGCAAAATACCTGCAAAGGGATACAGTACGCCTGCAGCAATTGGAATCAAGGCAATATTATAAATAAATGCCCAAAATAGATTTTGACGAATATTGCGGATGGTGGCTTTACTCAATGCAATTGCATTGGGTACACCTTGTAAATTGCCCGACATCAACACCACTTCGGCCGCTTCAATCGCAACATCTGTGCCTGTACCAATCGCAATCCCAACATCGGCTTGTGCCAAAGCAGGGGCATCATTAATACCATCGCCCACAAAAGTCACACGTCCAAATTGCTGTTGTAATTCACGTACAACATCAACCTTGCCTTCGGGTAAAACCTCAGCCACCACATGATCAATCTGTAAACGTTCAGCAATCGCCTGAGCCGTATGTCGGTTATCACCCGTAATCATCGCCACTTTTAAACCCAGTTGATGCAAGGCTGCGATTGCAGCAAAAGTCGTATCTTTAATCGGGTCTGCAACGGCTACAATGGCTGCCAGTTGTTGATCAATCGCCATATAAATTGGCGTTTTACCTTCTTGTCCTAAACGCGCAGCTTCTGCATCAAAAGCGCTAACATCTAGCCCAATTTGCTGCATATAACGATCTGCACCAATCTGAATATGCTGACCAGCTACTTGTGCTTCAATGCCTGAACCTGTGATGCTGTCAAACTCGGTCACAGGCAGTAAACTAAATTGCTTTTCTGTTGCAGCTTGCACAATCGCCAATGCAATAGGATGCTCAGACTTTGCTTCTACTGATGCTAAAAGTGCAAAGACTTGATCTGCATCAAAACCCGATTGCACATGAAAATCGGTTAATGTTGGTTTGCCTTCGGTGAGTGTTCCTGTTTTATCCACCGCGACCACTTTGACGTCTTGCAAAAGCTGCAAAGCCTCGCCTTTACGAAATAGCACCCCCATTTCTGCGCCACGACCTGTTCCCACCATAATCGAAGTGGGTGTGGCTAAACCCATTGCACATGGGCAGGCAATAATCAGCACAGCGACTGCATTGACCAAACCAAAGGTTAGGGCAGGTTCTGGGCCAAAAATAAACCAGACCATAAAAGTCAGGGCAGCCAATAACATCACGGCAGGTACAAACCACATGGTTACTTGATCCACCAAGGCTTGGATGGGCAATTTAGAACCTTGCGCCTGCTCGACCATGCGAATAATTTGCGCCAACACCGAGGCTTCACCAATGGCAGTAGCGCGAATATTCAGTGTGCCATTTTGGTTGATGGTGCCGCCCACAACTTGATTGCCGACCTGTTTGGCTACAGGAGCAGGTTCACCCGTAATCATCGACTCATCTATATAACTATGACCTTCGACCACTTCACCATCTACAGGAATGCGCTCACCCGGGCGGATTTCAACAATGGTATTGGAGCTCACTTCTGCCACAGGTACTTCCATAATTTGACCATCCCGATGAATCCGGGCAGTTTTGGCTTGCATGCCAATTAAATGCTGAATGGCCTGAGAGGTGCGCCCTTTAGCTTTGGCTTCAAAATAACGACCCAGCAAAATCAAACTGACAATCACTGCTGCAGCTTCATAATAAACATGAACTGTGCCTTCGGGTAAAAGCTGTGGCATAAATGTTGCCACCAATGAAAAACTGTATGCAGCCAAAGTTCCCACAGCCACCAAAGAGTTCATATCAGGCGCAAAACGTAACAGCGCAGGAATCCCTTTTTGATAAAAACGACGTCCAGGTAAAAGCAGTACCAATGTTGTTAAAGCAAATTGAATCCACCAGCTTTGTTGTTGTCCAATATTGTGCATTACCCACATGTGAAAGGCGGGAATCATGTGTGATCCCATTTCTAGAATAAATACAGGCAAGGCTAAAATGAGTGAAATCACTAAATCACGTTTCAGTTGTTGCTGTTCTAGATTCTTTTTATCGTTTTGTTCATTAGCGTCGTGTTGCAGCAGTTTGGCGTCGTAACCTGCTTTTTTAATCGCTTGAATTAGGTCTTGGCTAGAAACAGCGGCATTCGGCTGAATCCATGCGCGTTCAGTCGCCAAATTGACATTGGCTTGTTCTACACCAGGCACTTTCTTTAAGGCTTTTTCGACACGCGCCACACACGAAGCACAGGTCATGCCATCAATAGACAGTTCTATTGGTTGAATGGCTGGCACATCAAAACCTGCACGTTGCACCGCCTTAATGAGCAGCGCACGGTCTAAAGGTTGCGATGCGTGAATCAGTGCTTTTTCAGTTGCAAGATTCACTTCAGCTTTTTCTACACCATCAATTTTTTTTAAGGCTTTTTCGACCCGCCCGACACATGAGGCACAGGTCATACCTTCTATAGACAAGGTTTCCTGATAGAGAGAGGCATTTTGGTGTTTTGCGTCCATGGTCATCTCAATCATCTCGATCATTTTGGGGATGTGCTTAGCATATAGATTGACATGATGGTAAGGTCAAGTAAATTCTTGCTCAGAATAAGCTTGACCTTGCTAGCATGGTAAGCTTTAAACTACAGTTCAACAAATGCAGAAGTGTGGAGTTCGCAATGAAACTATTGATTGAAAATATGACTTGTGGCGGTTGTGCACGTGGCGTCACTGCAACGGTTCAAGATGTTGATCCTGCTGCAAAAGTTGAAGTCGATTTAGCAACTAAAATTGTGACTGTAGAAAGCACTGCAACCGTAGATCAAATTACGGCTGCATTGGCTGAAGATGGTTTTCCTGCACAAGTTCAATAAAAATTGCACCATCTATGATGCCCTAAGGTGTGCGCTTATAGTTAAGGTCAATTGGTCAACTGACGAATTGACCTATTTTTTTGCCTGCTAATTTTTGCTTGTTGTTTTTTAATATGATCCAATGCATACATTTTGATCACGAAGATGCTCAACCATACCAATCAAAAGCTGAGATTTTTTAACTTCAAGCTGAGTTTCATTCATTCAGGGCTGAAACTTGCTGAATGGGAGATATACTGTCATCTAAAATCTATTATTCAATTCTTATCATTATAAAAATATTTTTTGGCTTTAACTTATTGTTATTAATGTATTTGTCTTATTTTTTAAATTTTATTTATAGTAAAAAATCATTATTTTTAGATGTTTTGCAGCATGATCTAAACTAAGGTGAATAAAATTCACTTTGGACTGAGGTTAAATCATTTTTATTCACTTTGTCATTGCAGTATAAATACCCTCATTCAGAAATTTTAAATTTTTAAATTTGGGTAGTAGATCATCATGACAAAGCCATTCACCTGTTCAATTAAACGCATTCGTTTTGACGAAAACTATGAACCTGCTAACAGCACGCGTTTAACCACTAACTTTGCAAATTTAGCGCGTGGTGAAAGCCGTCAGGAAAATTTACGCAGAACCTTAGCGATGATCAATAATCGTTTTAACTCGCTCGCATCTTGCGATAACCCGAAAGGTGATCGTTATTCGCTTGAAATTGACATCATTTCTGCAGAAATTGATATTGAAGGAAACGGCAAAACTTTCCCATTCATTGAAATGCTAAAAAGTACGATCACAGATCATCAAACAAATGAACGCATTGAAGGCATGATTGGTAACAGTTTTTCTTCTTATGTCCGCGATTATGACTTTAGTGTGGTATTGCCTGCATTCGGCTGCAAAGTGAATGAAAAGCCTGAAAGTTTTGGCGATTTGCACGGTAAGCTTTATCAGCATTTGGTCAGTTCAGCAGTGTTTCAAGCCGAATTTCAAAAACAACCAGTGATTTGCCTGAGCGTATCCACCACGAAAACCTATTACCGCACAACCAATGTACATCCTGTTTTAGGTACAGAATATAAAAATGATGAATATTCACGTACCGATGACTATTTTGAAAAAATGGGTTTAACCGTGCGTTACTTCAAACCTGAAAATAGCAATGCACCGCTTGCGTTCTATTTCTCTGGTGATTTACTGCGCGATTACACAGATTTTGAGCTGATCAGTGCCATCAGCACCATGGAAAGCTTCCAGAAAATTTACCGTCCTGAAATTTATAACACCAACTCACCTGCAGGCGAGGTCTATCAGCCAAGTTTGAATTATCAGGATTATTCATTGACCCAAGTTGTGTATGACCGAGTTGAGCGTGCTCAGTTGGCAGTGAAGCAGGGTAAATGGACTGAAGAAAACTTTATCAAGCCTTATCAAGACATTCTTGAACAATGGGCTGCTAATTTCGTACCGCCGCATGCTGCTAATCAAGAACGTGTTGCTTAACTTAAAATACAGATAGAAGATTCAAAATGACTATTTTATTACCGACATCAACGGCTGGCAGTTTACCTAAACCTTCGTGGCTGGCAGAACCTGAAAAGCTTTGGTCGGCTTGGAAATTAACAGGGCAAGAATTACTGGACGCAAAACAAGATGCGCTACGTCTATCACTGCATGAACAACAGCAAGCAGGGATTGATATTGTGAGTGATGGGGAACAAACCCGCCAGCATTTTGTTACCACTTTTATTGAACACCTTGAAGGTGTCGATTTTGAGAAACGTGAAACAGTCAAAATTCGTGATCGTTATGATGCCAGTGTCCCTTCTGTGGTGGGTGCAGTTTCTCGGCAAAAACCAGTATTTGTCGAAGATGCCAAATTCTTGCGTTCACTGACAGATCAACCTATTAAATGGGCGCTGCCTGGCCCTATGACCATGATTGATACTTTATACGATGCACACTACAAGAGCCGTGAAAAGTTGGCATGGGAATTTGCCAAAATCCTGAATCAGGAAGCACGTGAACTTGAAGCTGCAGGAGTAGATATCATTCAGTTTGATGAACCTGCGTTTAACGTGTTTTTTGATGAAGTGAATGACTGGGGCGTGGCAACATTAGAGCGTGCTTTAGAAGGTTTGAAATGTGAAACGGCCGTGCATATTTGCTATGGTTATGGCATTAAAGCCAATACTGATTGGAAAAAAACACTCGGCTCAGAATGGCGTCAATACGAAGCAGTTTTCCCAAAATTACAGCAATCAAATTTGGATATTATCTCACTCGAATGTCACAACTCACGTGTTCCGATGGATTTGCTTGAACTTATCCGTGGTAAAAAGGTGATGGTGGGTGCGATTGATGTCGCAACGAATACGATTGAAACAGCCGATGAAGTTGCAGATACATTGCGCAAAGCATTGCAATTTGTCGATGCTGACAAGTTGTACCCATCGACTAACTGTGGAATGGCACCATTGAGTCGTCAGGTTGCACGAGGCAAGTTACAGGCTTTGGCTGCTGGTACGAAGATTATTCGCCAAGAATTATCTAGTTAAGCGTTCGATCAGGCGAAGTGAATTCAAGCCAAGTGAATTTAAGTTAAGTGAATCAGGGATGCTTTTTCAGGCAAAAAGCATCCTTTGAACTTTCTAAAAAAGTTGAGTGTTGGAATACGGTGATGGTTAAAGCAACAGACTTCAAAAATGCAATGTCTTTCTTATCAAGTGCAGTCAATGTAGTGACGACAATGGGAGATGCAGGACGTCATGGTTTTACTGCATCTGCGGTATGTAGCGTGACAGATACACCGCCAACATTATTGGTGTGTATGAATAAATCATCGCGTTCACATCTCAGTTTTTTAGAGAATAAAGTGCTGTGTGTGAATGTGCTGAATGCAGAACAAGAACACCTTGCCAATTCGTTTGCCTCATCAAAATTAAGCTCAGATGAGCGTTTTAAGCTGGCGGAATGGGGTGCTTTAGAAACGGGTGCTCCTATATTAAAAAATGCATTAGTGAGCTTTGATTGTGAAATTTCGCAAATTCAAGAAGTCGGAACGCATACTATTTTTATTTGCCCAATTGTTGCCATTCAAAAAAATCAACAAGATCAGGCGTTGGTTTATTTTAATCGTCACTATCATCAAGTTGGTGAAACTGTGTTTGTTTAATTCGCTATAAAATATTGCAATATGCGATAATCAGTTTATACTTGATTTATAGCAAAATGCGATAAAATATTATGCATGTGATCACCCACGCTAGAATTATAGAGGCAATGCACAAGTGGCCACAGGCTGAAACAGCACTCGATGGTTGGTATCGAATTATTAAGGCAAATGATCCGAAAGACTTTGCCGAAATGAAGCAGTTATTTCCAGCAGTTGATAAAGTTGGAAAGTTTCATGTATTCGATATTGGTGGGAATAAGATTCGACTTATTGCTGTTGTGATGTATCAGGCAAAGCGTGTGTATATTCGTCATGTGTTATCCCATAAAGAATATGACAAAGGTCATTGGAAGGAGGATTAGTATGAACGCAATGATTAAACAGGCTGTAGATCACTGGCACTACGTTGCTCCTTTGCTGAGTAAACCAGAAAATGAAAAAGATTTTCATGCACTTGTCGAGGCTTTAGATGAGCTTTTAGATATTGTTGGTGATGATGAAACGCATCCTTTAATGGGGCTGATTCATCAACTCGGTGACTTGGTTTCTGTTTATGAAAATGAACACCTGCCTATTCCTCATGGAGATGGTCGTGCTGCTTTAGCTTTTTTGATGGCGCAACATGGATTAGGTCAATCTGACTTGGCAGAGGTTGCAACTCAATCTGTGATTTCGGAGATTTTAAGCGGCAAACGCCAGTTGAATATTCGTCATATTAAAGCGCTGTCTGAGCGGTTTAAGGTTTCTGCTGATACATTTTTCTAAACGTTTTATATTTTTTAGACATTTTATTTTTAGATATTTAAAAATAAATAGCTCCGAAGATGCCGCTGCATGTCGTTACCCTGAACCCGAAAAAGTTCAAGGCGGACGCGACGCATACTTGCTGGGTTTCCCATACGAGATGGGCATACGCTCTAAATATGCAGAACACAATCCTAAGATTTAAGTATCGGCAGGGATATAGACTCGCTGGCGAACACCTCAGAGTTAGAATTAGTATAACCCATCACAGTGGCTTGGCAACTCATGTTCACGAATTAACTGTAAAGATAGAGCTTGTTTGCATAGTCTTTATGCAAACTTAAGTTAAAAAAACCACTTAAGTAAGGGCTTCAACTTCTTGCAAAATAGTGCTGAGTAAACGCTCACAATGCTCATAATGCTGCAAAGATTTATTCATAGAAAGAACCTCTTGCATCAACTCTAAAGCCACCACGATGATCAGTTTGCTCGGTTCCATATTGGGCGCTTTACGACGAAACTCATCATAGCGCTCATTCAATAGTTGTGCCGCACGCTCTAAATCTTCTCTTTTTTCTTCAGTTGTGGCTAAACGGAAACTATGCCCTAAAACACGTAAATCAATTGGAATTTGAACTGACATATTAACCTTCCTCGCTCACTTCAGCAGGGTGGGCAAGTTGTTGAATTTCTTGCGCATGATGATCTTGAGCTGTACCTAAAATTGCAAGACGCTGAATAATGGCTTCCACTTTGGCTTTTGCATGCTCATTTTTTTGTAACAATCTTTCACGTTCTTGTTTGAGTGTCTGAATTTCGTGCTGATTTAAACGCTGATCATTCAGCATTTTTTCTTTTAAAATGCGTAATTCATTGCGTTCAGCTAAAATTTCCTGAAAGCGGTTTTTCAAATCGGTACAGCTTTTTTCCAAACGACTGTAACGATCTGCCAATGCTGTCGCATCTTGGTTTAACTGCTGTAGTTGCGCTTGCGTGCTGCTTAATTGCTCAGTCAGATTCTCAATTTCATCTTGCTTGGCAGTAATAATGCCGTTTCTTTGCACAATTTGAGCATGATGCTGTTCCTCAGCGGTTTGCTTGGCTGTGCTGAGGGCGGCATTTTCACTTTCATAATGATTAATTCGTGTTTTTAAAACACCAATATAAGCTTGTAGACGCTGTAATTCTTCTAACATATCGTGGTCGCACAGTATTGCAAACAAAGGTAATATATACGAAGTATAGAGATTGGATAAACGAATGCAAGACGATATTTCAGGTTGGTCGGAATGGTTCCGTAATTTTTCTAACATTGAAGAAATTTCAAGCCCAAGTGAGTTACATGGCTTGCTGACAGGTATAGTTTGTGTGACAAATGCACCAACCGAAACCGAATGGCAGCAGATTTTAGAAACTTTAAATGTGCCAGAATTAGAGCCAGCCGCACTCTCACTTTTAACCGATGAATCAGAAGATGTCGCACATGCCTTGTCTGAAGATGAGTTGGATTATTTGCCGTTGTTGCCAGATGATGAACATCTTTTACAAGAACGTGTGCAAGCTTTGGCGGATTGGTGTGCAGGCGTCGTGCTTGGGTTTGGTTTAGCTTCTGGGCATATTCGTTCAGATGAAATCGAACTGATTGAGCATTTACAAGATGTCGCTGCGGTTGAATTTGAAGATTCAGACAATGACGAAGAAGGCGAAGAAAGCTATCAGGAATTGTATGAATTTGTACGTTTGATTCCTGTGAGTTTATCTGTAGGACGTAAAAAAGTGCCTGTAGAAGAAAGCTCTTTATTGCAAAACTTACATGCTAAGTCGCGTCAACAAACCGTACAAACAACACAAAACGCAAGTACTGTTGTTGAAATGTTTACGCCACACCGTCCGAGTTAATCGGGCGTTGTGTGCCTAAGTTAAGTCGGTGTAAGGTGCTTTAAGTCATTACAACAATCATATTTTCATCATTTTATATGTGTAGACCGTATTTATGAAAAAACTGACTCAAGTCGAATTTAAAGAACGTCGTGATCAACTTGCAGAACTGATGGGACCCAATAGTGTCGCAATTATTGCAACCAGTCCTGTGGCAATGCGGAATCGTGATGCAGATTATAAATATCGTGCCGACAGCAGTTTTTTCTATTTAACAGGTTTTGCCGAACCTGAAGCAGTTGCGGTGATTGAAACCTATGAATCAATTGATGAAGGTTATACCTACACGTTGTTCTGCCGTGAACGTAACCGTGAAATGGAAATCTGGAATGGTTATCGCGCAGGGCTAGAAGGCGCAATTGAGCTATTTGAGGCAGATGAGGCTTTTGCAATTGCGCAATTAGATGCAAAAATCATTGCCAAAATTGTCAATAAAGACACGTTGTATTATCGCTTGGGACATCAGACTGAATTTGATCTACGTGTTGCAGCATGGAACCAACAAGCCGATGAACAACATCGTCAAGGCAATACTGCACCTGCCAAAATTGTTCAGTTAGATCGTTTGTTAGATGAAATGCGTTTGCATAAAACTGAGTCTGAATTAGAGTTGATGCAAATTGCTTCAAATATCAGTGCTGAAGCGCATACTCGTGCCATGCAAACAGTAAAAGCAGGCATGATGGAATATGAGCTAGAAGCTGAACTGAATTACATTTTTGGTAAAAATGGCTGCGTACCTGCCTATAACAGTATTGTCGGTGGTGGTGAAAATGCCTGCATTTTGCATTATGTCGAAAATGACAAAGTGCTTAAAGATGGCGATTTAGTCCTGATAGATGCTGCCTGTGAATATCAGTGCTATGCCTCTGATATTACCCGTACTTTTCCCGTGAATGGTCAATTCAGCCCAGAACAAAAAGCACTGTATAACATTGTATTGGATGCGCAAATTGCAGCAATTGAAGCCGTGCAAATTGGTAACTCCTACAAAGAGCCGCATCATGTTGCGGTGCGTATTTTGGTGCAAGGTTTGCTTGATCTAGGCATTATGCAGGGCGATTTAGAAGAAATTATTGCTTCGGAAAGTTATCGCCAGTTTTATATGCACGGTACAGGGCATTGGTTGGGCATGGATGTGCATGATGTCGGCAGCTATAAACACGGTGAAGACTGGCGTGTTTATGAAGAAGGTATGGTGGTGACCGTTGAACCGGGTCTATACATTGCACCCGATGATGAAACGGTAGATGCTAAATGGCGTGGTATAGGTATCCGTATTGAAGATGATATTGTTGCGACTGCGAACGGGCCATTGAATCTGACTTCAAAAGTGGTGAAAACCGTAGAAGAGATTGAAGCATTGATGGCAAAAGCTAAATCTGCTTAATTGGGTCTAATCAAAGCTGGTCAAGTGATCAGCTTTTTTATTAGAAAGCGCGTGTAAATTTTGAGTATGTAAATAATTTTTAGTCTTTGATCCGCTTTTTTGCTTCATCATAAACAATGTTATCAGCACGCTTTCCAACGGTAATGAGCAAAATAACGACCTGATCATCTTTGACCTGATAAATAAGTCGGACACCCGCTTTTAATAATTTGATTTTATAGCAGCCAGCAAGATCACCTTTAAGCATGTTCTTTGGAATATGTGGCTGCTCAATGACTTTGGCTAATTTTTTCTTGAATTGGTCGCGGATAGCACTCGGAAGCTTTTCCCATTCTGCAGTGAAGTCCTTGTGACGTAAAAGATTATAAGTCATCTAATGTGACTTCCTCGAACATCTCTTTAGGATCATTCATGCGTTTACGGACAAGTGCCAATAGTTCAGCATCTTCTTCTGAAAGCAAAGCTTTCTGTACTGGAAGCTTTCCAGTCGTTGCCACATATTCAAGAATATTGGTAAAGAAATCGGTAGGTGAGATACCTTGTTCTTTAAGGATTGAATAAGATTTTTCTTTAAGGGCTTCATCGACCCTGAAATTAACAGTAGCCATCACTTCTCTCAGTTATTGAATGTATGGAAATATTGTAATGCAATATGCATTACAAAGATAGTTTGTATAATAACCATTATGTGAGATCATTTTTATCGTTGAGCTTATTCTAAAATCAATCATCAGCCATCAATAATACTAAGTATTGAATTTATCTTCTCTTGTGTCATACATGGCTCGGAGCAAGAAGATGAGGGACTAATAATTATAGTTTGAATTGGACATTTGCAAGAAGTCTAATCATCTTCCATAGCTTCAACACTAATTCATTATAAAAATAAATGACTTTGCGGTAAGATAAAATCCATTACAGATTATACGTATTTCGATTGAATCTTTTGAAGTCGAATACCTCATAAAAAGGATCAAGGCATGCAACAAGAAGTGATCATTGTAGGCGGTGGTATGGTCGGGCTAAGCTTAGCCTTGATGTTGGCTAAGTCAAACATTGCAGTGAAGTTGCTAGAAGCGATTCAATACCCCAATTATGATGATGCCAACCTTGCGCCGTATCACTCCAGTTTTGATGCACGTAACAGTGCCTTGTCGCGTCGCAGCGTACAAATTTACCAAGAGCTAGGTTTATGGGATGCCTTGCAAGAACATGCTACGCCTATTTTAGAAGTTCAAATTACCGAACAAGGTAGTTTTGGCAAGGCACGTTTATTGGCCGAACAAGAAAAAGTCGAAAGCTTTGGTCAGGTGATTGAAAATGCATGGTTAGGTCGGGTGTTACTGACCGAAGTGCGTAAACAACCTTTGATTGAATTGATTGATGGTGTACAGGTCACCAGTCTTAAACAAGATACAGATTTTGCCTATATTGAAGCCGTTCGTGGTCAGGAACAATTACAGCTTGCTGCCAAACTACTGATTGCTGCCGATGGTCGTGATTCTTTCTGCCGTAAAGCCTTGGGCATCGGTGCATCGGAACATGATTATGACCAAGTGGCGATAGTGACGACAGTACAAACCTCCAAACCGCATGCACATGTCGGCTTTGAGCGTTTTAGCCATTTAGGGCCTTTGGCATTGTTACCACTACCAGGTGAATATCGCCGTTCTGTGGTGTGGCCTGTACCAAAAGGTACAGAACATGAATGGATGGGCGATGAAAATGATCAACACTTTTTAAATGCCTTGCAACAAGCCTATGGTGATCGTGCAGGGAAATTTGAAAAAACAGGACGTCGTTTTAGTTTTCCATTATCACAAGTTCTGGCGGAAAAACAGGCGGTTGGTCGCGTTGTACTGATGGGCAATGCAGCCCATACCATTCACCCAGTCGCAGGGCAAGGGTTTAACCTGTGTATGCGAGATGCATATGTCTTATTGCGTTATCTCACCGAACAGGCGGCACAGTCAGGAGATTTAGGTGATGCTACAATGCTGCGTGACTATGAACAATCGCGTTTGAAAGATCAGCAGCGAGTCATCAAATTCTGTGACAGTGTCGTACGAGGATTTAGCAATCAAAACCCAATCCTGAAATTTATGCGCAATACAGGCTTAGTCGCGTTTGATACTATTCCAGGCATTAAACCTTTGGTCGCCAACTATGCCATGGGGTTAAAAGCATGAGCACAGCAAATCAACAAACTCAAGTTTTAGATGTCGTCATTATTGGTGGGGGCTTGGTGGGGGGCTTAACTGCACTCTTGTTGGCACAAGGCGGTGTGCAGGCGACGGTTTTAGATGCGGCACCTATTTTAGATGCAGAGAAAACTCTTGCAGTTGCCAATCCGCGTGTATTGGCTTTAAGTCAAGCAACCATCCACTTGTTAAAAACAGTTGATGTCTGGTCTAAACTGGCGCGACACATGCCGTATAGCGGCATGCAAGTGTGGAATAAAAATGGCTATGGCGAAATTAATTTTGGGGTAAGTGCCGCACGTACACCCGCCATTGAGCATGCTCTGGGGTCAATGGTTGAGCCAAGTATATTAAATCTAGCGATTCAGCAACAAATGTTACAACAAGTGCATGATTATCGCACTCAAGTCAAAGTGACGCGTTTAGAACGCGGTGTTGATGTTTGGCATATTCATTTAGCCGATGGTACGCAATTACAGACCAAATTGGTGATTGGGGCAGATGGTGCCAACTCCTTTGTGCGCGAACAAGCCTATATTGATTTTGATGTGCTGGATTATCGTCAGGCAGGTTTAACCTGTGCAATTCGTACTGCACAGCCGCATCAGCATGTTGCACGTCAAATTTTCTTAGAAACAGGTCCTTTGGCCTATTTACCGATGGCGAGTTTACAAGCAGAACAGGAAGGGCATTGGCAGTCGATTGTTTGGACTTTACCTGATGATTATGCCGAAGAATATGCCAAGCTCAATGATGCCGACTTTAGCCAGCTTTTGACTCGTGAAAGTCATCATATGCTTGGAGAAGTCTTAGAGGCAACCCCGCGTGCTATTTTTCCACTGAAAGCACGTGCAGCGCAGCGCTATGTGCAAGATGGTCTGGCACTTATTGGTGATGCCGCGCATGTGATTCATCCACTTGCAGGGCAAGGGGTGAATATTGGTTGTCTGGATGCGGCTGTACTGTGTGATGTATTGTTACACGATTTCAAACGTGGCGTTTGGGCGCATGAGCAGACCTTAAAGCGTTATGAGCATCGCCGTAAAGGACAAAATGATGCCATGATGCATAGCATGTCTGCGATTGGCTGGATGGAAACCACCACTTTATTCCCGGTGGTGTGGGCACGTAACTTTGGTTTGAAACAGGTAGAACAGCAGCCTGCGTTAAAAGATGCCTTCATGGCACAAGCCAATGGATTAAGTCTACTTAAAGACACACGCTACGCCGTTTAAGCAAAACAGTCGTTTTTTGTACGGTCATACATACGTTATTACCAATTTGATTAAAAAAGATACGTTTTTTTTAATCTAGACTCTATGCGAAAGGTCAAGAGATTGCTAAATTTCATCGTAATTCATAACCAGTTTTCACTTGGACTAAATTGAAGTCATTTGTGGGGAGATTAAGATGACGGACATGAACGATTACGATGATGTAGAAGATTCAACTGTTGACGAAGATGAAGCGAAAGCTGCCGAAAAAGGCGCTGCAGATTCAGAAGAAAGCGCTGCAGATGGAGATTTAGCAGAAGCAGAAACACTCACCGTAACTGCCAAACTGAAACAGCGTCAGGCATTGGAAGATGAAGTGGCTGCATTCTTGGCACGTGGTGGAAAAATTACCGAAGTACCACCAGATGAGTCTGCACGCGACTAATCTGTTGAACGTATTTGCTAAATGCGTTGATTGAATTTATTTGTTGAACTGTTGAGTGGGTCGGGCGGAGTGCTGATTATGCAGGCTGCTCTAATGCTTATTACTTCAACATAAAAAAAGCATCACCTTGCATAAAGTGTGATGTTTTTTTATGCGTGATAATTGTCATTATCTTTATTGATCAACAGGCTTATTCAGCTGCTTGGCTTAACTCCAATGCACGTTGATAGGCAATTTTCTTTTTAATCCCTGTTAAGTCAGCAGCCAATTGTGATGCTGCTTTTACCGATAAATCTTGCAATAAACGCTGCAATAGCTGATCTAATTTTTCTTGTTCAAGGTCTTTTTCTTCACTCGCTCCACCCACCACCAATACAATTTCACCTTTTTGTTGATGATGATCTGCTGCGATAAATTCAAGCAATTCGCCCAAAGTCATCTTTTTAATGGTTTCAAAGGTTTTGGTAATTTCACGGGCAAAGCCAACAGGACGGTCTGCACCAAACACGGCAGCCATATCTTTGACCGAATCTAAAATTCGATGCGGTGCTTCATAAAAAATCAGGGTTTGGGTTTCATCTTTTAGCTTTTCAAGTTGTTGTAATCGCTGTGACTGTTTGGATGCGAGAAATCCCTGAAAACTAAAGCGATCACTGGGTAAACCAACAGCACTTAGCGCTGCAATGGCTGCACATGCACCGGGTACTGGAATTACACGGATACCATTTGCTTGTGCTGCACGAACCAGTTTAAAACCTGGGTCGCTAATCAGTGGCGTACCTGCATCGCTAATGAGCGCCATGTCTTCGCCATTGAGTAATTTTTGGACTAAAATATCAATCTTGTTGCTTTCGTTGTGTTCATGGCAGGCTGTAAGCGGAGTTGAAATATTAAAATGTTTCATTAATTGTGCAGAGGTGCGGGTATCTTCAGCAGCAATTAGGCTGACTGATTTGAGCACATCAATTGCACGGTAGCTCATATCATCTAAGTGACCAATTGGGGTAGCAACAACAAATAACTGGGCACTCATTGAGTTTTCTCCGTGGGAAATTACAAACTAAAATAAAAAAAGATCAAAGACGAAACAACAGCAGTATTGGCTTGCGTCTGATGCAAGTTACAGACCAAGCGTTTATTCTACCTGAATTGCAGTCTGACGTGTGAAACTCACGTCTTCTCACTTCAGTCAATACTATGCCTGAGTACCATAATAAAATAAAAATTGGATATAGCATGAATCAAAAAACATTACAGCAAAGCATCGGCATATGGGCAGAGCAGACGGCTTGGCAATATTTACAACAACATGGCTGGCGTATGCTAGAACAGAATTATCACAGTGTTTTTGGTGAAATAGACGGTATTTTTATTCAAGCAGAACAACTGATTTTTGTAGAAGTTAAAGCGCGTTCACAAACTGGGTATGGGAAAGCCCACGAAGTGGTGTCTGCATCTAAGCAGCGTAAAATTATGAAAACCGCCCTGCAGTTTTTAACAGAATATCCACACTATTCAGAATATTATTGTCGTTTTGATGTGATTTGCTTTGATTTTTCTCAGCAATTTGCAAAAACAGTACAGCAAGACTTTTCCAAATTCCCGTATGATTTGCAATGGATTGAAAATGCTTTTACTTTTGATGCAGACTTGATTAATCTTTGAGTGAAATTTAAAGCAAAAGCATCAGTCGGTGTATTGTTGATCGTGCAAATCTAAGGATGAAATGCACAGCACAAGCCAGAATTGAAAGAAAATAATAGGAGTCTTGCTGAGTGTTCAATCGTATTGCAGTGACCTTGCTGTGTGTAGCAAGTTTATCGGGTTGTGCAAGTTTTATTTCAAGTGGTACAGGCACTGCGCCAGTGGGTACAGAAAGTGGTGCACGCTCACTTGGGCAAGTGTTTATAGATAATTCTATTGAACGTACTGCAAAAATTAATTTATATAAATTGGATTCACGTTTTAAACAATCGCGTGTCAATATAGAAAGTTTTCATGGCAATGTGTTGTTGACAGGGCAAGTGCCTGACGCGCATTTAAAACAGTTGGCAGAAGACAATGTGCGTGCCATGAGTGATGTAAAAACCATCCATAACTATATTACAGTGGGCAATCAAATCAGTTATAGCACTATAATGCAGGACACTACGGTCACTGCAAATACACGCGGCTTGATTATGAAAGCGCCTGTAGTGTCAGACAGCAAAGTGCGTATTCATACCGAAGATGGCGTGTTGTATGTGATGGGACGTTTAAACAATGCGGAATCGCAGGATTTAAACCAAGTGCTACAGCAAGTAGGTAATGTCACTAAAATTATTACCTTAATTGATAATATTGAGCTACAACCAAGCAATAACGCTAACTTTGTAAGTCCAATGGTTGCTCCAGAAACACAAACTCCTGTCGCGATTGACCCAGATCAGGTTGAACCGACGCATGTTCAATAATGTGGAACACTGGTTTAAACAACTAAATAAAACTTTAGAACAGGCGAAACGTATTTATGAAGAATTTCGCCTGTATGATTTGGGCAGCTATGCGCTGAACTGTTTAACGCCACGTCAGGGTTATACCGTTCAAAGCAATATTGCTTATGGTTTACGCGCACGGCATCGTTTGGATTTGTACCGCACCATAACACCACGCCCACAACGTCCACTCATGGTGTTTGTGCATGGTGGGTCATGGTCACATGGCGATAAGCAAGATTATCGTTTTGTGGGCGAAGCTTTTGCAAAAGAAGGCTTTGATGTCGCGGTGATGAACTATCAGCTCGCGCCACAACATATTTTTCCCACTTACATTGATGATTTAACCCTTGCGTTGAATTACTTGACTCAGCAGCAACATAAACTGGGTATTTCCACTGCACAGGTGGTGTTGATGGGACATTCTGCTGGGGCGTTTAATGTGATGTCTTTGTTATACCATCCACAGTCGTATGCTTTAAGTTGTAAAGATCACATCCGGGCCATTATCGGATTAGCTGGGCCTTATCATTTTGATTATAAGGATGATCCACTATGTGCCGATGCCTTTGATCAAGATGTGCCATATCAGGATGTGATGCCGTATTATTTTGTGGAGCCGAATTCAGTCAAACACTATTTATTGGTGGCAGAAAAAGATCAAATTGTGGGTGCAAATAATGCCACAGATTTCGATCACGTGCTAAAGAAATATGGCAATCACAGCGAAATTATGGTCATTCCAAAAACAGGGCATGTCAGTGTCATGGCATCGGTGTCGAGTCTGTTTAGCCGTTTCTTTGCGACCAAACGTCAAATATTGCGTGCTTTAGATCAGGCGCTTAAAGATGCGTGATGTTGATTGATCTTCTGTGGAAAATGGTAATTAAAAAAACCGTTGCAGCTTATGGGGTGCAACGGTTTTTTGAATGCAAGATTGCGAATTAGACTTATAGCCAAGCTTTGGTGTCATCTGCCACAGGCGTGCCTTGGGTCACATGCATAATCATGGCATGGGCGATACTGCCTTTAAATGGAATATCAGGCAGTTGATCAAACTTAAAGAACTGTGCATCACGAATTTCTTCTTCCTGTAACTGAATTTCACCGCCTGCATATTCAGCTTTAAAGGCGATCATTAAGTTACTTGGAAAAGGCCACGGCTGGCTGGCAAGATACTGAATATTTTTAAGCTGCAAACCCACTTCTTCAAAAGTCTCACGACGCACGGCTTCTTCAAGTGTTTCACCCACTTCCACAAAGCCTGCGATTAAACCGTAAACTGGTAATTTATTGCTTGCATGACGTGCCAATAAAACTTCATCTTTACCACGGGTAATCACGGTAATGACACAGGGATTTACGCGCGGATATTGGTGATAGCCACAAGCAGGGCAGACCATAGCGTATTGTGTCGCATGGACTTCGGTTTTATGACCGCAATGGCTGCAGAATTTATGATTGCGCCGCCATTCGAGTAACTGAATAGCACGGCTGGCTTGTTCAAACTGCTGCGTGTTCCAGACTTGTAAAAGTTGCCGGATTGGAACCAGTTGAAATCCTTCAGGTATAGATTCATCGTCAAGCAGATCTCGGGCAATTACTTGATCACCCGAGCTAAAACTTAAATCACTTGCCAACTTTTCTACACGTGGTAATTGGAAGTTTTCATCGACTAAAAGCTGTTGTCGCTGAAATATATATGCAAGTGAGAGTTCAGTCATTGGGCTACAGTTTTCAATTTTTCACTACTGTCCAATGCTACCTTAAACATGCTGTGTAGAACAGGCTGTTTGTTCTTTAAATTGTCAATCAGCATGTCTGCGCTCGCAAGTGAATCCAAGATGTGATTGACTTGCTCTAGCGTTAAGTTCTGACCTGCTTCAACTTGTGCATGCACAAAATCTGCAGATACTTTCAGTGCTTTTTGACCATTTTCAGCATTTAAGAACTGCATAGCCCCTGCAACTTCACGAATTTGTGCAGAAGTATGCTCTAAATCTGCAACGCTTTGATTTTCTAGGTGTAGTGTGAGTGTTTGCGTGATGAGGTCAATCAGTAACTTGGTTTCATTCAGTAAGGCTTCATGTGCTTCATCTAAACGATCTAGCGAAATGTTCATGTTATTCACGCGTAATTGTAAACGGCTAGAAGTGTGATGACGCTCCAACACACCAATAGAGTTCATCGCCGATAAAATCACGTTCATTAATTGCTGAGCAAAGTTTTCATCTTTAAGCAATTCAGGTCGACTTAAAGATTCTGCCTGACGTTGCAGATCAATTTGCGCTTCATTTAAGTTCAGCACTTTAAATAAATTGGCTAACTCGTTTAATTTGCTTTGCAATTCCTGTGTTTTTTCAGGACTCATGTTTTGATAGTTGTATTCGATGTCATTGCGAATTTGTGTCATTTCAGTGGTCACTAAATTGCTAATGGTATGCATGGTGTCAAAGTCTGGACCATACAAATGACGGCTGAATACTTGTAACTGTGTATCGGTGAGTAGGTCTTCGCCCAAATTGATTTGGCTGCGAATATGTTGAGAAACTTCATCTTCCTGACTAATGCACAAGCTTAAAACATTGGCAAGGTCAGTGAGGTTTGCTTTAAAGCTTTCTGGTGCAGCAAAGTATTGGCGCATATTGTGCTCAATACCAATAAAAGTACGCAAACGTGGCTCATTCAACAACAAGTTATCAATATGGTTAAAGGCAACGTGTACTAAGCCCCAATATTGCTGACTTGGATGGTTTTCTGCCAAGCCTGCTAAATACGTTCCTACTAATTTGATTGCTTGAAGATCCATTACAGATTCTTCTTGCTTGAGCAGTTTATGTAATGACAGCTTATATAAGCGATGCACATAAGCCGATTTTTCTAAAGAAGGCGCTTGCGGCAATTGGAAACTTGGAGTGATGCAGTCCAGCAATGTTTCGATATGCTGACCTTCTTGAGTCAACGGTTTCCCCAATGCCAATTCTAAACGGTTTAAAGTGTCGAGTAGGAATTGTGGAATTTTAACTTCACGTAGGCAAATGAACTCAATATAACGCTTGAGCATGGTGGTGCCTTCGCTAAGTGCAATCACTTCCTGCGTGTTGATATTGCTTGGGTTCCCCATAATTTTACGCATGAGCTCTGCTGAGTATTGCGCAATTTTTGCCAAGCTTTCCATATCAATTAAGGCTAAAACCTGAGCACACTGTTCAAATTGATCAAGTGCATCATCAATCCCAAAAGGCAAAGTTTGATCTTCAGCTAAGGTACTTACTGCGGATTCAACCAATTTGATAGAATTATCAACCTCATTTTTTATTATCAGCAAGGCAGTTGGATCAAAATGTATAGAGGTTTGGTAAGACATGGATCTGCACCTTTCCTAGAGTTTTATCTGTTTGTTGGTTCTTTGCAAAATACACAAAGTCCTATTTGCTTTAACTATAACTGAACTGGCAAATCTTTAAATACATAAAATTACAAAACTTGTCGATTTTATTTGGCAAATAAACAAGGTTTACCGTGTTTTTCTTCGAATTGTTTGATCCAGTTCTCATGTGCAGCCAATTCTTCTTCAGACGGTAGAATGACAGCAAGATCAATATCAATACTTAAACGATCGCTTTGACGTTGCTGTTCTTCACTTGCAGACAGGGTATCCATATCAAAGGCGACTTGTCCCCCCGTCATTGCTAAGTAAACGTCGGCTAGAATTTCAGCATCCAGTAATGCGCCGTGGAAGGTACGGTCACGTGCAGGTATTTCATAGCGTCTAACTAAAGCATCCAAGGAGTTTTTTTGCCCAGGGTGTTTGCTTTTTGCCATCAGCAATGAGTCCGTTACGGTACACACGTCTGATAAATTGCCCAAATCTGCACGACTGAACTCCATATCCAAGAAGTTCATATCGAAGGTAGCGTTGTGCGCGATAATTTCTGCACCTTTAAGATATTGATACAGCACATCAGCAATTTCGGCAAATTTGGGTTTGTCTTTTAAGAACTCATCTGAAATGCCGTGAATGTTTTCTGATTCACCGACCAATTTCTCAGGCTGAATATAAATGTGGATAGAGCTGCCGGTGAGTTTACGGTTAATCATTTCTAGTGCACCGACTTCAATAATTCGGTCACCATCTTGATAGTAAAAACCTGTGGTTTCGGTATCAAGAATCAGTTGGCGTGGGCCGTGTAGCTGCATTGTGGCAGGGGTGACCACAATATGCGGATGCGATTGAGTTGTGTTCACTGCGTCAACGCGAGCTGATGGATTGGTTTTTTCTACTTCAGCTTCGTCTGTGATTGTTGATTCAGTTGCAGGCACGTTCTCTGCTGTTTCAAGTTCCGTGTCAGTTGTCTGATGAGTTTCCTGAAGCGTATTTTGCATATCTTCTGTTTCAGCCTCGGCATCAGCGCCCATTAAATCAAAACCAAAGGGGTCATCTAACAACCAGTCAGATTCGGCTTTTTTTTTATCATGTTCTGTGGTGTCTGCTGCGGATGTGAATAATGTTGCGCTGAGGGTTGGGTTTGAGTCTCCAGCTTTTAACATTTTGCTGACTTGATCTGCACCCACATTGGCGAGTTGATCTGCCATTTCATTGCCCGCATGTCCTGCATGACCTTTAATCCAGTTCCATTCAATTTCACGACCTTGACAGACCGCATCTAGTTTTTGCCAAAGATCAGGATTTTTGACATCTTTCCAGTTTTTCTTTTTCCAGCCGTGAATCCACTCAGTAATGCCTTGTTTGACGTAATTGGAGTCAGTCCAAATAATCAGCTTGGCATCCATTGGGCAAAATAAAATGCCTTCAATCGCTGCAGTCAATTCCATACGGTTATTGGTGGTTTGAGCTTCGCCACCATATAATTTATGTTCTGCTTGTTCAGTAACAATATACGCACCCCAGCCACCCAAGCCAGGATTACCACGACAAGCACCATCAACATATAATGTGATTGTTTGAGACATAAATCAGATCCGCAGGTTGTGCAAAATAAATCGAAATAAAAAGCTATTGTATATCGCAAATTCAGTTTAGACGTGTAAATCCTGTCTATTTTTTAATTTCTTGTAACATTTATAGACGAAACGCGCTAAATTAATGCCTTGTGTCGTTGTCTAGCTCTACTACAATGGCAAGTCTAAAAAATAATTTATATACGAGTTGTTTGGATTTTTTTATGTATAAACCAACCACGCGCATGTGGCAGCCGACTTTACCTTCATTTTTTAAAATTACAGTTTTAGGTTCAGCATTAGCTGCCCTTGGCTTGATGACGGGTTGTAGCTCGACGCAAGGTGCGAGCAAGCCACTCACTTCAAGTCAGGTTGGGTCGGGTTATTTAGATGCCAGTACTTTAGATGGTCTGGAAGATCTACTCTCTGCAACCGATATGCGCGCGGTAGAAGGTGACCGTTTATTAATTTTAAAACACGGTGATGTCTGGAAGCGTATGACCGTTGGTTTCAAAATGGATTTAAACCATTGGAATCCACGTATTGAAGCGCAGCGAGGCTGGTTTATTTCACGTCAGCCGTATTTGGATCGTTTAAGTGCACGTGCGTCACGTTATTTGTATCACACGGTTAAAGAAGCTGAACGTCGTGGCATGCCAACTGAATTGGCGTTGTTACCTGTCATCGAAAGTTCTTATGACCCTGCCGCGACCAGTAGTGCAGCTGCAGCAGGTTTATGGCAGTTCATTCCAAGTACGGGGCGTATTTACGGTTTAAAACAAACTTCAATGTACGATGGTCGCCGTGATGTCGTGGAATCGACTCGTGCCGCCTATGAGTTTTTGGGCAGTTTATATAATCAGTTTGGTTCTTGGGAATTGGCATTGGCGGCTTATAACGCAGGCCCAGGTCGTATTCAACAAGCCATTAACCGCAATAAAGCTGCAGGTTTACCAACCGATTATTGGTCTTTAAAGCTGCCGCAAGAAACCATGAACTATGTGCCGCGTTTCTTGGCGGTGGCACAAATTATTAAAAGTCCGCATGCTTATGGTGTGTCTTTACCGCCAATTGCCAACCGTCCACACTTCCGTGAAATTAATGTAGGTGCGGTAAATTTAAATGATGTGGCCAATATTACAGGGCTAAGTCGTGCCGAATTGTATTCGCTTAACCCAGGACATCGTGGGGATCGGATTGACAGCCAAAGTCCAATGCGTATTTTGATTCCTGCAGATTTAAGCCCGACAGTCGATGCACGATTGAAAAAACTCCAAGGTGGTAGCGGTTTATTGGCAAGTAATAACAGCAATACCCCATCGTTTTCATCTTCTGGTGTGACCATTACACCGTCTAAATCTGAACCACCTGCGTTAACGACCAGTACCACAACCAAAACGACTACAAGCAAACCTGCAGCATCTGTGGCAGTCACGACTAGCACTAAGCCAAGCACAGTATCGACCACAGCCAGTGTTTCAAAACCAGCAACGACTACGCCTGCACGTTTGTCACGTACCCCACAAGGTTCGGACGCTTTAGCAGCCTTTGCTGCAGGTAGCGATATTCCAAGTGCACCGCGTATTCCTGTTGCTGTTACACCTGCTGCCAATATTCAGCCTGTGCGGATTGAACCACCAATTTCCAATACTGAGCGCGAGCAAATTCTTGCAGCAGTACAGGCTGAAGGTAGCAATAAAACTGTAGAAGAAGTATTGCAACCTGTGGCTTCTAAGGCAGAACAAGAACAACTTGTGGCAGAGTTGAAACAAATTGCGCCTCAAGGCACTGAAATTGTCGATCCATACGATGGCAAAATTAAGCTGACCGCTATTCAGACCAGTCTGTCTGTTGCAGAGCAGCAAGGTAAAGAATTAACCAAAGGTTTTGCTTACCCGAAAAGTGTGGCAGAAAATACGCGCCTAGATTCAGAAGAAGCAAAGCGTAACCAAGGTAAGAATTATGTGCGTACGGAGTCTGAAGTGGTGGTCGTACCACCAAAAGGCAAACGTACCACGTACACCGTGTTAGCGGGGGACACCTTGGCCAGTATTGCCATGAAAAATGGCTTGAACTGGCGTGATATTGCCAAGTGGAACCAAATTGCTCCGGATGCAACTTTGTATGTGGGCACCAGTATTTATTTATACGATGCCAAGCCACAAGTACAGGCAGAGCCTGCTAAGCCAAAAACCAAGCCAGAGCAGTACGTGGTGCAAGCCAATGACACCTTAACAGGTGTTGCCAGTCAGTTTGGTTTAACAGTAAAACAATTGGCAGACTTGAATAATTTAAGCACCACAAGTGGTTTATTTGTAGGCCAGCGCCTAAGTTTAAAAGAAACGGCAGCATCTAAAGCCAAAGCAGAAGCCGACAAAAAAGCTGCAGAACAGGCTGCAAAAATAGCAACCAAAACTTACGTGGTGAAGCGCGGCGAATATTTAAAACTGATTGCAGACCGTTATGCCTTGTCTAATCAGGAATTGGCCGATTTAACCCCAGGATTAAACGCGAACAGTAGCTTATTGGTTGGGCAGCGTATTAATGTGCCTGTGAATGAAGTGACCGCACAAAAAACGGAAGCGAGCAAAGCTGACGCCAGTAAGTCAGAAACAAAAGCAGCAGAGCCAAACTATCCGACTGAAAACTACCAAGTACAGCGTGGCGATACTTTATCGAGCATTGCCAACCAAGCCAAAATTTCTTTGGCTGAATTGGCCAATTTAAACAATTTGACCACTCAAAGTGGGGTACGCATTGGTCAAACCCTTAAAGTACCAGCAGGTGTTAATGTACCTGAGCGTTATACGGTACAACGTGGCGATACCTTATCGGCGATTTCGACAAAATATAATCTCAGCCAAGACTATATTGCAGACTTAAACAATCTAAGCCGTAACAGCGGTTTAAGAGCAGGTCAAAGTTTGAAACTGATGGGTGATGCTGCTGAGAAAAAAGTCCAAGTTGAAGCGGTGGCTGAAACGACCAATGACATTCACGTGGTAAAAGCAGGTGAAACTTTAAGCAGTATCGCCCGCCAATATAAATTGCAATTGAATTATTTGGCAGAGTTGAATGACCTTTCACGTACTGCCAATGTACGCATCGGGCAACGCTTAAAAGTCGATGCCAGTGCTGCAAAGAATGAAGTAAAAACTGAGGTCGTAAGTGCTGCGAAAAGCAGCAGTAGCAAAGCCACCGAAGCCTATACCGTTAAAAGTGGTGAGTCTTTAAATTCGATTGCCAACCGTGTGGGTGTGTCGGTTACAGAATTGGCAAGTTTAAATAAATTAACACCACGTTCTGGTTTACGCATTGGACAAAGCATTCAAGTTCCAAAAACCGTGACTGAATATAAAGTGAAACGTGGGGATACGCTGATTGGTTTAGCCAGTCGTTATGGCATCGACACTAAAGCATTGGCAGATTTAAATGACATGCAGCCAAACACCCAATTGCGTATTGGCGATATGATTAAAGTCCCGAATCTGTAAAGTTTAATCCTGAGGATACGGTGTTTGACGGCATCCTCGGGAATACTGCACAAGGAGCTGTGTGCATGTCATTTGCCATAAAAAAGACACATCAATATCTTGGCTACATTTTAGGCTGTGTGGTCTTGCCACAGTGTGGATGGGCTGCGTTACAAACCACGCCCTATATTGCTGTACATAGCCAGCCTCAGTATGTGGGGCGCTCGGCTATGCCTTATGCCAACCCGCAAGCACCTAAAGGTGGCAATTTAATTCGTGCCAGTAATGGCACTTTTGATAATTTAAATGGTATGAATGGCAAGGGCAGCTCCACCGATGGAGTGGATTTATTATTTGATTCACTCATGAGCAGTTCTTTAGATGAGCCCGGGGTGATGTATCCCTTATTGGCAGAAAAAGTCAGCTATGATCCGAAGCAAACTGCATTCGTCATTTTTCATTTAAATCCTAAAGCCAAATTTAGTGATGGCAGCCCGCTCACAGCAGATGATGTCAAATTCAGTTTTGATGCTTTTCAGACCAAGTCCAATCCGGGTTTACAAATGTATTTATCCGATTTAGATAAAACCACGGTCTTGTCTAAGCATCAGGTCAAAGTGAGTTTTAAATCCAATAACAATGCCGAAATGCCACTGATTTTGTCGCAAATGCCAATCTATTCTAAGAAAGACTGGCAAAAGCGTGATTTTACCCGCATTACCCTAGAACCGATTTTAGGTTCAGGGCCGTATCTTATTGAGCGGATTGATGCAGGCCGCAGCATTACTTATAAGCGTAATCCAAATTATTGGGGCAAAGATTTACCTGTAAATAAGGGGCGCTATAATTTTGATCGCCTGAAGTATGTTTATTATCGTAATCTAGATATTGCCTTCGAAGGGTTTAAGTCGGGGCAATACACGCTGCATGAAGAATATACGGCACGAAAATGGGTTACGGAATATCGTTTTCCTGCTGTGAATGCGGGTATGGTGGTCAAGCATAAATTTCAGCACCAAAATCCCATTCCGACCCAAAGTTTTGTTTTTAATACCCGCAGACATGCGTTTCAGGATATTCGCTTTAGGCAGGCTATAACCTACGCTTATGATTTTGAATGGCAAAACAAAGCCTTGTTTTATGGGCAATATCGCCGTTTGCAAAGTTATTTTTCTAATAGCGAGTTAGAAGCAAAAAGCACTCCTTCAGCCGCTGAATTGGCTGTTTTAAAACCCTTTTTGGCCAAGCTGCATCCTATTCAACGTCAAGGCGTATTGCAAAATTGGCAGTATCCTGTGACCGATGCTAGTGGCTTTAACCGAAGTGGTTTGCTGAAAGCCCGTGAACTGCTTTTGAAAGCGGGTTATCGTTTTCAGCAAGGTAAATTGATAGATACCAAAGGCAAAGCCATTCAAATTGAATTTTTAATCCATCAGGATGGTTTGCAACGCACACTCATGCCTTTTGTGCGCAATATGAAACGTCTGGGCATTACGGTAAATATTCGGCATGTCGATGTACCGCAATATATTGAACGCATGCGTCGTGCCGATTTTGATATGACCACCAGTGTCATGCCGCAATCTTTAAGTCCGGGCAATGAACAGGCACAGCTTTGGAGTAGTGCTGCCGCAGATCAACCAGGAAACTACAATTATGCAGGCATTAAAAACCCAGTGATTGATGAAGTGGTACAACAGTTGATTCGTGCACCTAATCGTGAACAATTGATTGTGCGTACCAAAGTTTTGGATCGTTTATTGCGCGCAGGGTATTATCAAATTCCAACCTATGGCAAAGGTGAAAACTGGTATGCCTATTGGAATATGTATCGTCAGCCCGCTACCAAACCTAAATTATCGGCAGGAATTGATTATTGGTGGAGCGATGCCGCACAAGCCAAGAAAGTTGCGCATTATTTACGTCAAAAATAACGATTTTAAAACTCAAGCATGACAGTGTTTGCGATAAACCAGAACATTGCCAAAAGGTAAGCACATGGGCACATACATACTCAAAAGATTGCTCCTGATTATTCCAACCTTGTTTTTCATTTTATTGATTAACTTTGTGGTGATTCAAATTGCACCAGGCGGACCAGTCGAACAAGCAATTCAGCAAGCCGAAGCTTTTCAGGGCATGGGGACGACAGGCGGTGAAACTGCTGCAACATCCAATAGCAGCAATTATCAAGGTGCTAAAGGTTTAAGTGATGAAATGGTCGCAAAAATTGAAGCACAATATGGATTCGATAAACCCGCACATGAACGTTTTTGGAAAATGCTCACCAGCTATGTGCAGCTTGATTTTGGCACCAGTTTTTTTAAAGACAAACCTGTGACCCAATTGTTATGGGAAAAGTTGCCCGTATCGCTATCTTTAGGTCTATGGAGTACCTTGCTGATTTATTTAATTTCTATACCTTTAGGCATTAAAAAAGCCCGTCAGCATGGTTTGTTGTTCGATAAAGCCACTTCTATTTTGTTGGCGATTGGTTATGCCATTCCTGCGTTTGCCTTTGCTATTTTGCTGATTGTATTTTTTGCAGGCGGTTCATATTTTCAGTGGTTTCCCTTACAGGGTTTGGTGTCTGAAAACTTTGCGCAATTGAGTCTGTGGGGCAAAATCACCGACTATTTTTGGCACATGACTTTGCCTTTATTGGCGATGGTGATTGGTGGTTTTGCAGGGCTGACTTATCTCACTAAATATTCATTTATGGAAGAATTAAACAAACAATATGTGTTGGCGGCACGTTCTAAAGGTCTTACTGAATCGCGTGTGTTATATGGGCATGTGTTTCGTAATGCCATGCTAATTGTGATTGCAGGTTTGCCCGAAGCGTTGGTGGGTATTTTCTTTGTCGGGAACTTGTTCATCGAAATTATTTTTAATTTAGATGGATTAGGCCTGCTTGGTTTTGAAGCGATTGTGCAGCGTGATTATCCTGTAATTTTTGGTACTTTGTTTATTTTTACCTTATTGGGCTTAATTCTGCGCTTAATCAGTGATGTGTTATATCAGGTGATTGACCCACGTATTAGTTTTGAGTCGCGAGGGGCCAAATGATGACACCGATCATGCAGGCGCGCGTGCAGCGTTTTAAACAGAACAAATTGAGTTTTGGTTGTTTGATTGTCTTTATCATTATTTTTGTATTGTCTTTAGCGGCAGAATTGATTGCCAATGACAAACCGTTATTAGTCAAATATGAGCAATCTTTATATCTGCCAGTGTTCAAGGCTTATCCTGAAACGACCTTTGGCGGTGTATTTGAAACTGAAGCCGATTATAAAGACCCGGTGGTGCAACAACTGATTGCAGACCGAGGATGGGCAGTTTGGCCGCTCATTGAGTTTTCTTACCAGACTCCGAATTTAGATTTGACCGTGCCTGTACCTTCAGCACCAACTGCACAAAACTGGCTAGGTACAGATGACCAAGGACGTGATGTGTTGGCGCGAATTTTATATGGCTTGCGTGTATCTCTGTTATTTGGTTTTGCACTGACTTTCGCATCGGCAGCTCTAGGTATTTTGGTCGGGGCAATACAGGGCTACTACGGTGGTTGGGTTGATTTAATTGGTCAGCGTGTTTTAGAAGTGTGGGGTGGTTTACCGATGCTGTTCATGGTGATGATTTTGGTCAGCATGTTTACCCCAAGTGTGTATTGGCTATTTGTAATTATGCTGCTATTTGGCTGGACGACACTAGTCGGCTTAGTTCGGGCAGAGTTTTTACGCGCCCGAAATTTTGATTATGTCCGTGCAGCGCGAAGTTTAGGCGTAACCGATCGTACCATTATGTTTCGGCATATTTTACCCAATGCCATGAGTTCGAGTTTGTCGCAGTTGCCTTTTATGCTGACCGCCAATATTACAGCTTTAACTGCACTGGATTTTTTGGGTTATGGCTTACCGCCCGATGCAGCATCTTTAGGGGAATTGCTGTTACAAGGCAAAAATAATTTAAATGCACCGTGGTTAGCGTTGTCAGGCTTTTTTACCTTAGCGATTGTGCTGTCCTTGTTGATTTATATTGGAGAAGCGACCCGTGATGCATTCGATCCAAGACGTTAATCCTTCAACTGCGTCACAGCCTGCAGTATTGCTAAGAGTCAGTCATCTGCATATTCGGCAGCAGGAACAGGTTTTGCTGCACGATTTAAACTTTGAGCTGCATGCAGGCGAAACTATTGGGTTAGTCGGTGAAAGTGGTTCTGGAAAATCTATTAGCAGTTTGGCGTTGCTAGGTTTATTGCCCGAACATTTACAGGTACAAGGTCAGGCAATCTTTGCAGAACAGGATTTACTTCGCCTTAAACCGCAACAATTGCGGCAAGTTCGTGGTCAAAAAATTGCGATGATTTTTCAGGAACCGATGACGGCTTTAAATCCGTTGCATCGCGTGGAAAAAATTATTGGTGAAAGTTTGTTGCTCCAAGGTTGGAGCAAGGAAAAAACGCGTGCCCGTGTGTTGCAATTACTTGAAGATGTTGGCATTCCTCAGCCTGAAGAAAAACTAAAGCGTTACCCACATGAATTATCTGGGGGGCAACGTCAGCGAGTGATGATCGCAATGGCATTGGCACTTGATCCCGATATTTTAATTGCCGATGAACCAACCACTGCTTTAGATGTCACTTTGCAGGCGCAGATTTTGGATTTATTAAAAAGCCTGCAAGTGCGTCATAATATGGCCATGGTTTTGATCAGCCACGATTTGAACTTGGTCAAACACTATGCAGATCAGGTCATTGTCATGAATCAGGGACGGGTCGAAGAACAGGGCAGTGTGGCAGATATTTTTAATAGACCGCAGCAAGCCTATACTCAAAATTTGTTAAACCATGATTTTGGCGAAGCTTTGCAAATTGATGAGTTGCCGACTATTTTGGCGTTAGAACAGGTGGCTGTGAAATTCCCGATTAAACAAGGTTTACTGAATCGGGTTAAAGATTATGTGGTTGCGGTTGAACCGTTAAGCTTGGAACTTCCGCATGGTCAATCGATTGGTATTGTTGGTGAAAGCGGTTCGGGTAAAAGTTCATTGGCACTTGCTATTGCAAGACTAATTGAAAGTGAGGGAAAAATTGAACTACATGGGCGAGACCTGAATCAACTGAATGAACGTCAATTGCGTCCCTTACGACAGCAGTTTCAAATTGTATTTCAAGATCCCTTTAGCAGCTTAAATCCACGTTTAAATGTGGAACAAACCATTGGTGAAGGTTTGACATTGCAACATTTATCCAAACCTGAAATCATTCAGCGCATAGATGAAGCTTTAAGCAAAGTAGAATTGCCTGTGAGTTTTAAACAGCGCTATCCGCATGAATTGTCGGGTGGGCAACGTCAACGGATTGCATTAGCACGTGCGTTGGTATTACGCCCTAAACTGTTAATTATGGATGAGCCGACCTCTGCCTTAGATCGTAGCACCCAACGCGCTGTAGTGCAGTTGTTGCGCCGCTTACAGCGGCAAGAACAGATGAGTTATTTGTTTATTAGCCACGATTTGCAAGTGGTGAAAGCGCTTTGTCAAAAAGTGTTGGTGCTACATCAAGCTAAAGTTATGGAATTTCAGGAGACTGCACAGCTATTTAGAGATCCTCAAACGGAATACACCCGTCAACTGATAGCAGCTAGTGAATATTAACTCTTCAATATTTAGAACAACTATTGGGGCTTATAGGTATGGGTTACCATTATTGACAATAAGATTTGTCAAAATGGCATTGACCTGTTCTGAAAAATCTTTAGAGTAAAAAGATCAATAAAATACAATACGGAACAGTGTATGAGCCATCTTGCCAAAACAATTCAGATTCGTAATAGCATGTTTAAAAATCGCATTATTAAAGGTGCCATGAGTGAGGCGTTGGCGAATGATGCAGGCCAACCTAATCAAGCCCATTTAAAGTTGTATGAGGCTTGGGCCAAAGGCGGTTTAGGCTGTGCGATAACGGGTAATGTTATGGTGGACTTTCGTGCCAAGAATGAACCCGGTGTAGTTGTGGTAGAAACTGAACGTGATTTGGAAAAGTTAAAGGCGTGGGCGAATGTCGGAAAACGTCATGGCATGATACAACTGGTACAGTTATCTCATCCGGGGCGTCAGTGCCCTAAAGGCTTGAATAAAGAAACAGTAGCACCTTCAGCTGTACCTTTTAGTCCAGCATTGGCGATGAGTTTCGGTACGCCACGTGAACTGCGTGAAGATGAAATTTTAGATATTATCCAGCGCTTTGCGACTTCAGCTGCCATTTGTGAAAAGGCGGGATTTGAAGGCGTACAGCTACATGGTGCACATGGCTATCTGATTAGCCAGTTTTTATCTCCACTGACCAATAAACGTCAAGACCAGTGGGGTGGCAATATTGAAAACCGTATGCGTTTTTTGATGCAAACTTATCAAGCGGTACGTGCAGCCACCTCAGATAATTTTATTGTATCGGTCAAACTAAATTCGGCAGATTTTCAACGTGGCGGCATTACTGAAGAAGAAGTGATTACCGTGTTTAAAGCCATGGATGAAGTGGGTATTGATATGATTGAAATTTCAGGTGGAACCTATGAAGCACCCGCAATGGCTGGGGTAAAAGCAGAGAAACGTAAAGCATCAACAGTTGCCCGCGAAGCCTATTTCCTCGATTTTGCTGAAAAGATCCGTCAGGAAGTTAATTGTCATTTAATGGTGACGGGGGGCTTTCGTACCGCAGCAGGTATGAATGCAGCCCTAGATAGCGGCGCATGTGATTTTGTCGGTATTGCACGCCCATTTGCAGTCGAGCCTGATCTGGGTAACCGTCTGGTGGCTGGGCAGGATGTACGTTATGCAGTTGAGAAAATTAAAACTGGTATTCCAATGATCGATAAAATGGCGATTATGGAAATCATCTGGTATGCCGCGCAATTTAAAGAAATTGCTAAAGGTAATCGACCAAATCCAAAACTGTCACCTTTAAAGGTATTTTTAAATTATGTAAAAGGCAATGTGAAAGCTGTAATTAAAGGTCAGATCAATTCCCGTAAATCGGCTTAATATCTATAATACATTGAACAAAAACAGGGCATATTAAATGCCCTGTTTTTTATGAATGATCTTTTTAAGAATAAGTCATGGCTTGAATCTGAAAAGGGAAGAGTAACTCAGAAAGCTGACGTGTTGCCCACAAGCCTACTTCCTGATGATGCATATGCGGTGCTACATAAGGAATCAATAAATCAATCTTTTGTTCGGCAGCGGCACAGCGATTCAGACGGTTTTTCAGCTGATGGATCTGTTGCTGGTCAATACGGTTCAATACCGGTTCCATCTGGTTATGTACTTGAGATCTGCTACGTGATGAAAGACGAGCAGCAAAAGTCTCACCTTGAATCCAGTCTTTAATAATTTGTTTTTCAGTCGCATTAAATACACCAAACATTTTGCCATCTGGATCATCAATCATTTTCCAGAAACGGCTTTGTTCAATAGGTGCATCTCTTACAATCCAGCCTTTTTCAATCATGACTTTCAGGAAGTCCGCAATCTGTGCCGGATCGGATAACCATTCATTAATGGTCTTGCCATTAAACTGGCATTTCTGGTTATGGATATATTGTCCAATCAGCGCTTTGTTCTGGAACACTTTCAAAGCCAGTTTTTCAGTATCCAGCTGCTTGATGATCTGGGTAGAACTTTTACCAATGTCATTCAGCACATAACCTTTTTTAATCAGGTCTAGATACTGGGCAGGATCTTCAGCGAGTGCATAATGATCAAAATATGCTTGCAGCGATTTTTGTGCATGACCGTTGTGAGCATTATCAATGGTAATGTGCACATTGAAATAATGTGGATCAATACCGAGTTCAGATAACTCATAATTGGTAATTAACAGATGTAAGGGCAGCTGTTCATAACCCAGATTAAAACCAATGACTAACGGCAAATATTCAGGTGGTGCATAGGCCAATGCCAGTTGAACGGCTGCTTGTTCATAATAACTGGCATCCAGCTGCTCGGCATAGCTATTCAGCTCATAATGATTCAGCAAGTCCCGATACATGGTGACATGATTGGCACGAGTATGACCCATGCCCAGTTCTTCCAGATAGATATAAATCAGATCTTTGGTTTCCGGCCGATTCCAGTTTTGCACAGTTGAATAAAGCCATGAGCCGTCTACCAGTTTTACAGGTGAAACTTTGGCAATAAACTCAAATGCATGTGACACAGTCGGGAAATACTCACGTCCTTGCTGCTTTTTACGCCGCTCTACATAAGACTGGAAAATTGCGCAGGTTTGGTGGTGCTGTTCCAGAAAATGTTGCTCTACATGTCTGGGTTGATCCAGCCATTCCAACCCAGCCACATCAACCTGCTGGATTAAATCTCTTAAATAGTTCTCAGCCTGTTCGGTCTTTACTGCCGTCGAAATCTGTTGATCTTGAAAGAAGTTGATCCAATCTTTAAAGTTATTAAATTGATGATTATGGTTTTTAATAGATGATTCAGGCGAACTTAACTTTGTAATGACGAACATAATCTGATCCCTGCAGATATATTATGCATTCTACCTTAACGGCATGCTCATACCACGGGTGTTGATTTTTTGTTCGGATTTATAGTGCGATTGCTGTAAATGAATATGAATGGATAACGAGTTGAAGAGAAATGTTAAAGAGTAAGATATTTGAATGAACCATTTATAAACAAATAAAATTGCAATCAACGAAATTTGATCAAACGTTAAAAACAGGAATGAGGGAACAAGCAACAAAACAAGCAATAAAAAAGCCCAAGTCATCATGCTTGGGCTTTTTCATGAGAAGTTTATTAATTAACTATCTCGAATATGGCGTCCCTACGGGGATTCGAACCCCGGTTACCGCCGTGAAAGGGCGATGTCCTAGGCCTCTAGACGATAGGGACAATGTAGAAGTGATATTTTAAACCAGAACTTTTGATCTAAAGTAATGGCGTCCCTACGGGGATTCGAACCCCGGTTACCGCCGTGAAAGGGCGATGTCCTAGGCCTCTAGACGATAGGGACTTAATAAAATATTACTTCTGAAATTGGCGTCCCTACGGGGATTCGAACCCCGGTTACCGCCGTGAAAGGGCGATGTCCTAGGCCTCTAGACGATAGGGACGTTTCAGAGGTGGGCGTATAATAGGGCGTATAAAGGGGGGTGTCAAACGCTTTTCGGCAATAATTCTGAAAAAAATGATCAACTGAATAAAATTAAAACTATTCTGCTGTCGTAATATGTTTGAAGTGCTAAAAATGATGTTTTTAAGCTATAGTTTAAATAGATGCCTATATTGGAGCAGGGTGATTCTCTTTGTATTTCGCTATTTGTTGTTACTTAACAAAACTCAGAAAAAAGGGCAATCCTAAGATTGCCCGCTATTGTTTTTACATTCTCGCTAAAAAAGCATTATCATTTTTTGTGATAAATCATGTAATAACTGGCATAGCACAATACAATAAAAATCATACAGCCGATAAAACCTGCCAGCATTTCAGGGTCAAATAACATACTCAGGCAAGTTATAAAACAGAATACAAAACCTAAAATAGGCACTATTGGAAATAGCGGTGCAGCAAAACCTAAATCCTGTACGGTTTTGCCTTGTTTATACCATTGGCGACGGAAGTTAAACTGGCTTAAACAAATACTCATCCAGACCACAACCATTGTAAATGCAGCCACACCTAAGAGGTTTTTAAAGATGGTTTCTGGCGCAAATTGCTCAGACAATAACCCTGGCATTGCTCCGAGCATGGTGACTATGACTGCTATATAAGGAATACCACGCGCATTCACCTTAGAAAAAATCTGTGGCAATTGCTTTTGGTGTGAGAGCGACCACATCATTCGTGAAGCTGCAAATAAGCCTGAGTTCGCTGCAGAGAGCAAGGCTGTGATAATCACAAAACGGATAATATCTTCAGCATAAGGAATGCCAATCTGATTAAATACCGTCACAAAAGGGCTACTGCTTACCCCTTCTGCAGCCAAACCTGCAGCCTGATGTGGTAATAAGGCACTAATTACCACAATAGTACCTACAAAGAAAATCAACAGGCGGAAAATTGCAGTATTGATTGCTTTAGGCACGTTTTTGGCAGGGTTTTTGGTTTCACCTGCAGCAACACCAATTAACTCCGTACCCGAAAAAGCGAAATTAACAATCAACATGGTGGCAAAAATAGGGAATAGCCCTTCAGGAAACCAGCCTTGTGCAGTTAAATTGCTAAATAAAGGTGCCGAGCTATAACCTTGATAGGATACAACCCCAAAAATTGCCATTAAACCCAAAACAATAAAGGCAATAACAGTCACGACCTTGACCAAAGACAGCCAAAACTCAGATTCTGCAAACAGCCGTGTGGAAATCATATTTAAACTAAATACGACACCACCAAAAATCAGTGTCCAAATCCACATGGAAATATGCGGGAACCATTCCTGCATTAACAACGCGGCGGCGGTAAACTCTGTGCCTAAAGTAACCGACCACGTGAGCCAATACAACCAAGTGATGGTATAGCCCGTGCCAGGCCCAATATATTGTTTAGCGTATGCGCCAAACGAACCTGAAACAGGCATGTGTACGGCAAGCTCACCCAAACACAGCATCACCATATAGGCAATTAAACCACCAAAAATATAAGCGATGATGGCGCCAACGGGGCCTGTTTGTGCAATGACTTCACCTGAGCCTAAAAATAGACCTGTGCCAATGGCACCGCCTAGTGAAATCATGACCAAATGTCGAGTGCTCATGGCACGTTTTAAAGGCTCAGTATTACCTTGATGCACAGCACCATTTTGATGATTCGATGACGGCATAAGTGTTAGGAGAAAATATGGAATGAAGCGGAGTATTGTAGAGAAAAACTACAAATCTGCAATCTTGAAATAATAAATTTGGATTAGAAATGATCGTATAGCAAGATATATGGCGTCCCTACGGGGATTCGAACCCCGGTTACCGCCGTGAAAGGGCGATGTCCTAGGCCTCTAGACGATAGGGACGATACGAGGTGAGGCGTATATTATGAATTTTTTGCGACAGTGTCAAACCTGAATCCTAAAAAATACCGCGCTTTATGATATTTGTTTAAAAAAATGTATCTTTAAAAATAATAAATTACCAAACACAAATTTGAACGCTGTGCAGCATTTTAATGATCAGGGGTTTGATATTGTTTTTCAGTGGTTGTTGTTTGTGTTGCTGCGGGTTGAGGGTTTGGTTCAGGTTGGGCAGGCTCACGATTCACAATATAAAGATACAACGCAGAAGGCGCGAGAATGACCAAGACCAATACAATTTTTTTCAACATAGCAGAATAAGTTACACAAATTGGAATATTGCCATTATAACCAAAGTCAGCTTAAAAGACTGTATGCATAAAAGCTGATTCAAAGTAAAAATCATTTCGATACTCAACCTTGAGGCTGAGAAACATGAATTAAGACCACAACATTAAAAAGAAAACAGGATGACAAACGCAGTTTTTCATCCTGTAAACCTCTCAATGTTTGAGTACCAAGCGTATTATTGATCTGGGTTGAGTAAGTTCTCTACCATGTGCGGTGCAAGTTTATTCAGAATAAAACAAAATAGCTCTGCAGTTTTTTGCGTATCGTATAAAGCTGAATGTGCTTCTTTGCCATCAAACTCAATACCTGCCTGAATACATGATTTTGCCAACACTGTTTGACCAAACATCACCGCACTTAAAGTCACTGTATCAAACACTGAAAAACTGTGGAATGGGTTTTGGTTCTTCGTACCTGTGCGGGCAATGGCTGCTTGCACAAAGCCTAAATCGAAATGCGCATTGTGACCAACCAAAATGGCATGGGTGCAATTTTGTTGGCGACGCACTTCATTGACCGATTTGAAAATCCGTTTTAATGCAGTTTTTTCATCTTCAGCCATGGCCATACGCATAGGATTGAAAGGATCAATCCCAATAAAGTCCAAAGAGCGGCGGTCTAAATTTGCCCCTTCAAACGGGTTGATATGCGCATGATACGCTTCGCCTGGTACAAATTTGCCTTCCGCATCATAAACAATTGGAATAGCTGCAATTTCTAACAAGGCATCAGTTTGGGCATTAAAGCCTGCGGTTTCCACATCGACCACCACAGGCAAAAAACCACGAAAACGTTGCCCCATCACGGGCAAAGTTGTATCTGTCACACTTTTCTCCATTGAATGGTTTTACCCGCATATAACGGAATAATTTGTTCACCATCCAAGTAGTCTAAACTGGTTGGAATGATTTGCTCTTCTTTTACCAAGGTAATGGTGTTGGTATTACGCGGCAAACCATAGAAATCTGCACCAAACAAGCTTGCAAAGCCTTCTAAGCGCTCAATACGTCCAGCTTGATCAAAAGCTTGTGCATACAGCTCAATTGCCGTAGGTGCACTATAGCAGCCTGCACAACCACATGCATTTTCTTTGGCATTTTTTGAGTGTGGTGCGCTATCTGTCCCTAAGAAAAACTTAGGATTTCCGCTAGTCGCGACTTCCAATAAGGTTTGCTGATGGGTTTGACGTTTTAAAATAGGCAAACAATAGAAATGTGGTTTCACACCACCCACCAACATATCATTACGGTTAAATAATAAATGTTGTGGGGTAATGGTTGCAGCGACATTCCGGCCTTGTTCTAAAACAAATTGTGCTGCTTCAGAGGTGGTTATGTGCTCAAGCACCAATTTCAAATTTGGAAATTGTTGTAATAATGGTGAAAGCACTTCATCTAAGAAGCGTTTTTCACGGTCAAAAATATCGACATGATTATGCGTGACTTCACCATGCAATAATAATGGCACTTGTTGTTCTTCAAGTTGCTCTATCACCGCATAAACTTTACGAATATCGCTTACCCCATTGTCTGAATTGGTGGTGGCACCAGCAGGGTAAAGTTTAATAGCATTTACATGCGCCGAGGCTTTAATTTTCTTGACTTCTTCAGGAGAGGTTTGATCGGTAAAATACAACACCATACGCGGATCAAAATTTACACCTTTAGGAACATGTGCCATGATGCGTTCACGATACGCTTCTGCTTCTCCTACCGTTTTTACTGGCGGAACAAGGTTAGGCATACAAATTGCGCGTGAAAATTGCTTGGCAAGATCAGGAACAGTACGTTGTAGTGCTAAACCATCACGTAAATGAGCATGCCAGTCATCTGGCTGGATAAGAGTAATTGTATTCAAGGCGCTGCCAGTTTGAAAAATAAAACAGATGATAATCTATAAATGTTAAAATGATAACGCCGAAAGCCATAAAAAATAGAAATGCCTGAATGAATAGTTTAGACATTGTGTTATTTTAGAAACATTAAAATTATATTCAGGCTGTTACAGGTTTGCTGTGCAACAATCGTGATTAAATGGAATTTAAAGCATCCATGGAATACAAATATAAGTTAGCCAAGCTACAGTACGACAAAGAAAAAAATGAAGAGTTGATTAAACATCAACGTAAACGTGCGGGTCAGGTTTTTCCGAAACAACTCGAAGTGGAGTTTTGGAAACAGCATCTTGAACAAGCACGGCATAACATTAACCAATATTTTTGGTCGGGCGTACTCATCTACTTTATTATCACTGTGATGATTATTACTGGGGATTACTGGATTATTGATCGAAATTTTTTTAAGCACGACTTTATCCATTCCTTACTAGGCCTAGTCAATGGTGCATTTTGCTTACTGAGCCTGTTCTTTTTTGCCCATTATAAAATTTTACGCGCATATTATCCTTATGCGGCCATGGCGTTGACTTTTTGGGCCATTGTGTCGATGACTTGGTTGACCATGACAGTGATTACCGAAGTGTTTAGATATCAAGCCATGATGATCATTAGTATGATTTATATTATGGGCTTTGTACTGACAGGGGTGAAGCCGTTTCACATGCTGCTGACAGGGTTAATGGCTGCTGTGGTTGCCATGATTATGTTATTAAGCTTGCATATTCCAATTGATGTGATGGTGATGGGGCGGGTGTTGGTTGGCAGTACCGTGATGGGTTTTTTAATCAGCAAAATGCTGTGTACCCGAGAGCGGATGATTTTTTTGGTGATGCACCAAGCTCGACTTAGTGAAAAAATTAACCGTATTCATGCCGAAGAGTTGTTGCATTTAAGTCAGCATGATGCGCTGACCAAAGTGTCCAACCGACGTACCTTTGATGAAATGCTGGACAGCTATTTTGAACAGGCGCGGCATGATGAAGTGCCATTATCCTTACTCTTTATAGATGTCGATTTTTTTAAAAAATATAACGATCATTATGGGCATCAAAAGGGAGATGAAGTCATTTCAGCGATTGCTAAATCGATTAAAGACTCGATTCGTCACATGGATTTTGTCGCCCGTTATGGTGGGGAAGAATTTGTGGTGCTATTGCCAGAAACAGATGCACATGGTGCGTATGCTGTAGCTTCCAATATTTTTAAAGCGGTTGAGCGTTTGGCGATTCCCCATAGCCAATCTTTAGTTTCCAGTAATGTCACAATCAGTTTAGGTTTTACTGTTTATAAAGGTGAGGCGGAAATTTTTAAAAGCGATTTCTTGCAACGTGCAGACCAAGCCTTGTACCGTGCAAAACAGTTGGGACGTAATCAAATTTATTACCACACTTTGCAGGTGGAAGAGGTGCTGTAAGTTTTTCTATCGCAGCTTTTAGTATGAATTTTTCAATCTTCATGTTTAAACGTATATAAAAAAGCCGCTCAATTTGAGCGGCTTTCGATTTAACAAAATGATCAGCAAGTGATTATTTATTTTTGTCTTTCAATTGTGGCACTGCAGAACCAGAACCAATCGATAATAAGCCAGAATTGGTATAAATACCTAATTTAGCGCGAGTATCGGTAATGTCTAGGTTACGCATCGTTAACTGACCAATACGATCCATTGGCGTAAACATTGAATCACCTTTCTCCATGGTTAAACGCTCAGCTTCATAAGTGAGGTTCGGAGATTCAGTGTTCATAATGGTATAGTCATTACCACGACGTAACTCTAAAGTCACAGTACCCGTAATCGCTTTCGCCACCCAACGCTGTGCAGTTTCACGAAGCATTAATGCTTGAGAATCGAACCAACGACCTTGGTAAAGCAAACGACCTAAGCGTAAACCGTTAATGCGGTATTGTTCAATCGTATCTTCGTTGTGAATACCTGTAACTAAACGCTCATAAGCAATGTGTAATAATGCCATGCCCGGTGCTTCGTAAATACCGCGAGATTTTGCTTCAATAATACGGTTTTCGATTTGGTCAGACATCCCCAAACCATGACGACCACCAATACGGTTCGCTTCAAGAATCAACTCAACAGGGTTTTCAATACGCTGACCGTTCAGTGCAACAGGCATACCTTCTTCAAAGGTTACTGACACTTCTTCGGCTTTCACTTCAACGTCATCTTTCCAGAATGCTACGCCCATGATTGGGTCAACAATTTTGATGCCAGCATTTAGGTACTCAAGATCTTTCGCTTCGTGTGTTGCACCGAGCATGTTTGAGTCAGTTGAATACGCTTTTTCTTTTGACATTTTATAGTCAAAACCATTGTCGATGAGGAATTGTGACATTTCCGCACGACCGCCCAACTCATCAATAAAGGTTTGGTCTAACCATGGCTTATAAATTTTAAGCGCAGGATTGGTCAATAAACCATAACGATAGAAACGCTCAATATCATTACCCTTATAAGTTGAACCATCACCCCAGATGTTGACGTCATCTTCTTTCATGGCAGTCACGAGCATCGTACCTGTTACTGCACGACCAAGCGGGGTGGTGTTAAAGTAAGGCATACCGCCTGTGCTGATATGGAATGCACCACATTGAATGGCAGCAATACCTTCCAAAGCCAACTGTAAACGGCAGTCAACCAAGCGTGCTTTTACCGCACCATATTCTTCTGCTTTCTTTGGAATGGCATCATAGTCATCTTCATCTGGCTGCCCCAAGTTTGCGGTATACGCATACGGTTCAGCGCCTTTTTGCTTCATCCACAATAAAGCAGCTGAAGTATCTAGACCACCAGAAAAGGCGATACCGACTTTTTTGCCTACTGGTACATTCTGCAAGATAGTTGCATTATCAGTCATTGCTAGTCCTAAGTTTTTAAAATATGCACCACATTTTGGTGGCCAAGGAGAATTCTAAACTGCAAATTATAGCACTCTTTAAAATGCTTGTTTTCGTTAAAAAAGCACATTTGATAAAAAAATCAGGTTCAGGCTTAAAATTTCATTTAGAAATGGCAAACTTGGTGTAGAAATTGAAAAACAAAAACCGCAATTTGGATGGTACAGAATAAAATCACTTTTATTTTTTGGGCGTTTTTGTATCAAATTTAGATCAAGAATAGTTAGGGTCTGTTGACACTTCTTCTATGTTTGCGACGACGCATATTTTTTAGCTGATATAAGGCATGAGGTAGGAAATTTAGTAACTCTAAATGACTGACTCATTATGCAATAGCAGCAAAAAATATGCTTGTTCTGAAAGGCTGTGGCTAAAATTTTCTCAGATTGCGTTATGAAACTTGGCAATAGTCTCACTATTCCCTGCGTTTCATGCCTGATCTGCTCAGTTTTACCCTACAGCGCAAACCATTTATGAAATATCAACAGACCCTATAAATTGACGTTTGCGCCACGCAGTCGAACTTTAGAGTCATAAACAGTTTATAAAAATCGGTTAAAGTATTATTCATGCAACAAGTTGCAAAGCTCATTATATAAGGATTCATCATGACAACTCGCTATGCAAATATTCTAAAACCATTACATTTAGGGTTTACCACCATTAAAAACCGTGTCGTGATGGGTTCAATGCACACGGGATTGGAAGATCGTTTTTATAATTATCCAAAACTGGCTGCTTATTTTGGCGAACGTGCTAAAGGTGGCGTTGGTTTGATTATTACGGGCGGTATTTCACCTAACCGTCAAGGCTGGTTATTGCCTGCGGGCGGTACTATGAATACATTGGGCGATGTTGCACCGCATCGACTGGTGACACATGCAGTCCATAAGCATGGCGCGAAAATTTTAATGCAAATTCTGCATTCAGGACGCTACGGTTATCAGCCATTTGTGGTGTCTGCAAGCCCGATTAAATCTCCAATTTCACCATTTAAACCTCGTAAAATGAGTGAAAGACAAATTTTAAATACCATTGAAGATTATGCGAAAACAGCCAGTCTAGCCAAAATGGCAGGCTACGATGGTGTCGAAATTATGGGTTCGGAAGGCTATTTGTTGAACCAGTTTTTAAGTCGTCATGTGAATCAGCGTGAAGACCAATGGGGCGGTGCAATTGAAAATCGTATGCGTTTTGCTTTGGAGGTGGTGAAAGCTATTCGTGCTGAAGTAGGAGAAAAATTTATTATTTGCTTCCGTTTGTCGATGTTGGATTTAGTCCACGATGGCAACACCATGCAGGAAGTGATTACCGTTGCAAAAGCCTTAGAGCAAGCGGGTGTGAACTTACTCAATACTGGAATTGGCTGGCATGAAGCTCGTATTCCGACCATTGTGACTTCTGTGCCACGTGCAGCTTTTGCTGATTATACCGCGGAAGTAAAGAAACACGTTGAAATTCCTGTAATTGCATCCAATCGTATTAATATGCCAGATACTGCAGAAGAAATTTTGGCAGCGGGTAAAGCCGATATGATTCAAATGGCACGCCCATTATTGGCAGATGCATTCTGGGTCAATAAAACTGCAACCAATCGTGTCAATGAAATCAACACGTGTATTGCCTGTAACCAAGCATGTTTAGATCATACCTTTAAAAATCAGCGTGCGACTTGTTTAGTCAATCCTCGTGCAGCGTATGAAACTGAATTGGTCTATGAGAAAACCAAGAAACCTAAGCGTATTGCCGTTGTGGGCGGTGGTGTTGCGGGAATGTCTGCAGCCACAGTTGCTGTGAGTCGTGGGCATCAGGTGACTTTATTTGAAGCCAGCAATGAAGTGGGTGGACAATTCAATTTGGCTAAAGTGGTGCCGGGCAAAGAAGAATTTCATGAAACCATCCGCTACTTTAAAGTGCAAATTGAAAAAACTGGGGTCGATTTACGTTTAAATACCAAAGTCAACCGCGAGCAACTCGAACGTGAAGGTTTTGATGAAGTGGTGATTGCAACAGGTGTTGTACCACGTGCTTTAAAAATTGAAGGTAGCGATGCACCGCAAGTATTGTCTTATGCAGAAGTATTACGTGGCGCACCTGTTGGGGAAAAAGTTGCTGTGATTGGTGCAGGCGGAATCGGTTTCGATGTGTCGGAGTTTTTACTGAAACCTGAACATCAGCCACAACCTCAACCTTTGGCTGAATGGCAGCGTGAATGGGGAGTTGATCCAAATCCTAATTATGTGACTGAAGGCGGCATGTGTGCTCCAGAAGTAGATCCACCAATACGTGAAATCTATTTATTGCAACGTAAAACGACGGCTTTAGGTGCTGGTTTGGGTAAAACTTCAGGGTGGGTACACCGCGCACAGTTAAAAAAACATGACGTGCGTATGCTACGTGGTGTGCAATATAAAGCAATTACCAATGAAGGCTTATGGATTGAAATGGCAGGTCAAGACCAGTTATTACGTGTAGATAGCATTGTAGTCTGTGCTGGGCAAGAATCAGTTAAAGATTTAATGCCTGCGGCAGATGAAAATACTATGGCTAATTATCATATTATTGGTGGGGCAAAGCTTGCTGCAGAGTTAGATGCAAAACGTGCGATTCGTGAAGGAGCAGAGTTAGCCGCTAAACTTTAAAAATTCAGGTAGCTATGCTGTTGTTTTGATGAGCTTTAGTATTGATTTGGTGAAACAATATTCACTTGAGTGGTAACGAAGAATTTTTTACTTGTCATCAAATCAAAAGCTTCGTATCATGGCCCACATGGAAGCGTGGCAGAGCGGTTTAATGCACCGGTCTTGAAAACCGACGAGGGTGTGAGTCCTCCGTGAGTTCGAATCTCACCGCTTCCGCCAAATTTTAAGATAAGCCCTTGTATTTGCAAGGGCTTATTTTTTTGTCTGTAGTTTTACCCCCCCCCTCAAATTACCCCTCATTAAATTTTGGATTGGATTGATTTCTTTTGGTGGTATTTGGAAGATTAAGGAAAATAGTTTAATAAGCTGAAACTTGGTCCCAGAAATTGACGATGAAGACAATCGCGGCAGTCGCTCTTCACAAGATGATCGACGAAATAATGGCCATCGAAAACGTGATGAATATGGATGATTTACAAGTTAATGTGTGAAATAAATTATATTAACCGATTGTCTTCTATATTCAAGACAATTGGTTTTATTAAGTTTTATAAGAATAAATAGTAGTACATTACGTAAAAATGAATACTAATAGTTTTCCTATCTGATTTATTTTTTCTTTCAGTATAGATTGCCAAATAAATGAGGGCCTTGATTTTTAAAACATCCCTAAAGAGAATACATCTATACCTCATTCACTAAATAGTGACGTGATTAATACTTTTCCTAATTTACAAGAAAAAATAAAGCAGATTATAATAGATCATCTCTATTTAGCGATGAGAAGCTGAATTGATCCCTAAAATAATAGATTATTTTTTTAATTTTAAATTAATAGGGCTTTGTTGCATAAATATGTAAGCATCTGATTTAAATAAATTTAATTTTGGATCAAAAATAATCAAAACTTTTAAAATCATATAGTTAGTTATGAAATCTTTGTGCAAAAAAGTCAGCAAGATACAACAATCAATGGAGCCAGTCAGAGTGGGTATGAAACATTTTAAACAGCAATCCAAATTTATATTACTGGCTATTACCATTTTATATAATGCTGCTACTTGTGCCCAAACTTTGAGCTACATACAAGCAGAGCAATATATTCTTCATAATTCATATAGTACTCAAGCCAGTCAGGCGTTACAACAGGCTTCACAATTAGAAGCCACTGCGTTAAAGGGTTTGGGGTTGCCTCGTGTGGACTTAAATGTAAGAGCTTATACTTACCATCAAGAATTGGAAGTACCACTCGGCGGAATAAAAAATAATTTAGAACAGACATTAAGCAATAACGTGAATCAAAAAGTTGATCAATGGCTAGGAGGAAGTTCGAATACCGCTGTCATAAAAGATGGAATCGGTCAAAGTATACAAGACGGTGTCGGCTTAATTCCGAATGCATATCAGCTCAACTTAGATAATCAAGTTGTTCAACCCACTATTTCGATGATGATCCCGCTTTATACAGGCGGTTTCATCAGTTCAACTAAAGAAGTGGCGCAAATTAATGCGGACCGCCAACAATTAAATGATCAGCAACAGCAAGATTTACAGCGTTTTGAGTTAATACAGGTCTATTTCAATAGCCAATTACAGCAACAGCTTTTAGCAGCCAGTCAGTATAATTTAAAAGCTATACAGGGACATTACCAAAATGCGTTAAAACTAGAACAACAGGGTTTTATTAGCAAAGGTCAACGCATGCAGTTTGAAGTAGCAAAGAACAATGCTGAGCGTGGTTTGCAAAACAGCGAGGCAAATTATCGTTCAAGTCTATTCCAATTGAATAATCTACTTCAAAGTAGTCAAATTAAGGACTTAAGCACGCCTTTATTTGTGAATAAGACTCCATCAACATCATTAAATGCATTATTAAAAAGCTACCCTGAGCAATCAGTATTGATTCGTAAAATGCAAAAGGACATTCAACTGGCGAATGCTCAAGTCAAAATTAAAAGTGCTGCGACCAAACCTAATGTTTTTGCTTTTGGAGAATATGGACTAGAAGATAACCCTCACTGGATTGTGGGGGTTGCTGCGCGCTACAATTTATTTTCAGGTGTAGATCATAAAAAAAGTATCCAAGCTGCAGAATTACAGCGTTATGCGACTGAATTGATGACTGCGCGAAGCAAGCAAGAGATTGAAACTCTGATATATAAATCTTATAGTGAAATGCTTACCGCTCAACAAAGCGATATTTTGCTCCAGCAAAATTTAAAAGCTGCAGTTGAAAACTTAAGAATTCAAGAACTATCATTTAAAGAAGATATGGCCACAGCTAATCAAGTCATTGATGCTCAAAATATGTTAAGTGGTTTAAAAGCAGAAATGGCATTAAATGCATACAAATATGTAATGTCACTGGCTACTTTATTACACAGCCATGGTTCGATTAATCAATTCTCAGAGTATCTGACCCAACCTAACACACATTATATTAATTCATGATGATGAGATAATTCCAGTGAATCAAGATCAGAATAATTCGAATCAGGAAGACAGAATGTCTGAGAATCAATCTTTAACAGCAAATTCAGCATCAGAGCAGCGGACTCCTATCCACCAACAAATGGATAATGAGATTGAAAATAATGATAAGTTGTTAGAGAGTGAATCAGTTGACACTTCACAAACTGCTCAAGATCAGACGCAAGCCCTAAAGCCTGATTCGACAAAATCTAGAAATTTAAAAATATTTGCGACATTATTGCTGATTTTAATACTCAGTTTAATTGGTTTTGGGCTTTGGAAAAGTTATCAGCCTCAACAAATTGAACTTCAAGGGCGTGTGGAAGCTGAAACGATATATGTGAGCACCAAAGTTCCGAGTCGTATAGAAGAGCTTTATGTACAAGAAGGGCAGGTGGTTAAACAAAATCAGCCATTAGTTCGGCTTTGGAGCCCTGAAGTTTCAGCCAAAAAACAACAGGCTTTGGCAAGTCTACAATCAGCACTGGCTTTTCAATCTACTGCAACACGCGGTTCTCAGCAAGAAAACATTGACAGCTTGTATGCGAACTGGCAAGCCTTGAAAGCACAGGAAGCATTAGCCAATACGACCTTACAACGGAGTATAAATTTATTTCGGGAAGGGGTGATTTCTAGACAACGCCGTGATGAAATTCAAGCAGCTGCTACTTCAGCATCTCAGATGACTGAAGCAGCTTACCAACAGTATGCACGTGCTAAACGCGGTAGTACCCCCGAACAAAAATCCACAGCAGATGCACAGGTAGAAATTGCAAAAGCGGCAGTGGCAGAAGCAAATGCATTAGAAGCAGAAACACAATTGAATGCACCCGTAGATGGGGTTGTTTCTAAAACCTATGGCAAAGTTTCTGAACTAATCGCCATGGGAGTACCTGTGGTGAGTATTATTCAAAATGATATTTGGGTGAGTTTGACTGTTCGTGAAGATCAATATGCATCTATTTATAAGCTTAAACAATTACAAGGCTATATCCCTGCACTTAATCAGTATATGCTGTTTAATATCAAAAATATTGATGCGGAAGGTGAATTTGCTACCATAAAAACGACTCGTCAAACGGGCGGTTATGATATTCGAAGTTTTAAAGTGCATTTGGTGCCTGCCACGCCGAATCCTAATTTGAAAGTAGGTATGAGTGTGCTCTTTAAATTAAATAAGGCACGCTAATGTTTGCGGGTTTTTTTCGAGAGTTAGAATATTTAATTAATCACAAATGGGATTTGAGTTTAGTCACCCTTGCGCCGTTGGTAATTATACTATTATTCAGTAGCATGTTTTACCAGGGTAAACCTGAACATTTGCCAATTGCGGTTGTCGATCAAGATCGGAGCGAACTCAGTCGTCAAATTAAAAAATATCTTACCCATCAATCTACGTTGCATATTGAGCTTGTTACTCAAAATCTAAGTGATGCAGAACGAAAGTTAAACCAGAATAAAATATGGGGCTATGTAGTTATCCCTGCTGGTGCAGAGCAACGTTTGGTTCACGCTGAAGATGCGCAAATTGGTATTTTTTTTAATCAAAGCTATTTTAGTGTTGGTAATAGTATCTCTTCAGCTATGTTTGTGAGTAGTCTTGAGGGAATTCAAGACTATATGAGACACCACTACTTAGTTCGCCATTTACCTGAGCTGGAATTACCGACAGCTACCGTAAAAATTTCACCTTTATATAATCCAGACTTGAATTATGAGCTCTATTTAGAGCCTTATATGATCCCAGCAATTTTGCATTTATTACTTTGCTGTTGTGTTGCATTTTCTGTTGGACAAGAGCTTAAATTTAAAACCACAGCTACCTGGGTAATGGGAGGGTCTGCATGGCGTGCTTTAATAACAAAAAATTTAACTTATGTCTTTATTTTTAGTTTCTGGACTTGGGTATGGATGTTCTGGCTGATTGAAGTACGAGGGTGGTTTGTTGTAGGGCAGTTGTGGGTGATTATTTTTGCACAATTTTTATTGTATTGTGCCTATGCATTTATAAGCAGTGCAATGGTTTTAGCCACTCAAAACTTAAGTAAAACTTTTGGTCTGATTGCTGTTTATGGTGGGTCATCCCTAAGTTTTGCAGGTGTGACTTTACCTTTAAATAATGCGCCATTATTTACAAAAATTTGGGCCAATATTATTCCGTATACACCTTATGCAAAATTGCAAACACAGCAGTGGGTTGTGGGTAGTCCACTTTCGACTTCTCTTCTGCCATTTTTTATTTTAATCCTATATGTGGTTTTGTATTTTATTTTGGCGCTGTTTCTGCTTAAACATCGGCTTAAGGTGGAGCAAAAATGAAACTATTTTTCAAATATTATACCAAAACTTTTAAAGATATTTTTGCAAATTCAGCGATTTTCACAACACTGATTTTATCTGTATTTTTATATAGTTTCTTTTATCCTACCGCATATAAAGCACAACATGCTGAATTTTTACCTATTGTAATTGTAGATGAAGAACGTAGTCCTCTCACTCAGCAAATTATAAGCGAAGTTGGTAAAAGTCCGAATGTTAGAATTAAAAACATCACAGGAAACTTTGCCGAAGCCGAAAGCTTGATTAAACAACAACAGGTAGATGGTATTTTATTATTGCCAAATAACTTATCACACAGTATTCGGCGCGGTGATGTTGGTGGAGTTGGTTTATATTTAAGTACTGCTAACTTTCTTAAAACCAAGCAAATAGGTTTTGGTTTGGCACAGTCAATTGAAAGTGTGCTAATTACCCAAACTGAAAGGTTTAGAGAAATTTCAGATTTTTCTCCTGTTCTATCTGTCCATCAAATTCCATTATTTAACACAACTTCAGGCTATGGTAGTTATATTTTTCCTGCGATTGCTCCTCTCATCATTCATCAAACCATTCTTTTGGGTTTAAGTATGCTTATAGCAACTTATAAGGAGCGAGGTTGGCAACCGAGTAATACTGAAGTATTTGGAATATTTACTGCTATTTTAACTATAGGGTGTTTAGGGTGCTTTTACTTATTCGGTTTTACTTTCTGGCTCTATGATTATCCTCGTGGAGGTAATTTTGAGGGAATGTTATTAGCTGTTCCTATTTATATTGGTAGTGTAATTGGCTTGAGCTTTTTAATTGCCAGTTATTTTGATATGCCTGAACGCGCTGGACAAGTTTTAGTTTTTACTTCTATTCCATTGTTTATGCTATCAGGAGCAGCATGGCCACACGCAGCTATGCCGCTTTGGGTACAATACCTGGCCAATATATTTCCTTCAACTCAAGCTATTCAACTGTTTATACAGCTAAATCAAATGGGCGTTAAAACTTCAGTTGTATTGCCTAAATTAATTTATTTATTAGCATCTGGTAGTATTTTCTTGTTTTTAGGGGTTTGGCGAATACGTAAGTCTAGGAATGAGTTGAGTTCCGCAAAGAAAATATAATCATTTTTTTGTAAGAAAATCATCTGATGCACTTTGTTGTACACACATTTCAACTGACTAATTTTAAAAGTTTTGTATATATTTTAATCTATAGATAAATATAATAAAATCAAGTGGTTAATTCTTTGTGCACAAAGCTGTTAGAAAGTGTGAGAGAACATAATTGAATGGCATCCTGTGCATAACACAGTTAAAAATCTAAGTGTACCCAAGTGGTGATTGTATTACTTTGCACAATTCGATATTTGTTCCTTTATTCCATTTAGGAGTACTAAAGGCTTTTTTAGTAGATTGAATCAATTATTTGAGTCAAGTTTCATATAGGGCGACAAATCTATGATTTAGGTAGTCGGCTTAAATTTTGTGATAAAAATAATATTCGGAAGTTTTACTGCCGAAACGCGCCAAGAAAACCATTTTCCATCTAGCTGATTATGGCATTTCACAGTAGAATATGCGCTCTCTTCAAGTCACATTGTGGCATGGTCCAAAAGATCAGCCCGTGGAGCCAAAATCAGCATGTTTATCGTTGCCGGTGCACCTGCACATTCATCTTTTAAGAAAACTCAACTCTTAAACCGTTTAGCGTCAATGAGTTCTGTTCAATCTTTCGATAGCCAATGGGTTTATTTATTTGACCAAGCGCTCGACGAGCAACAACAGCAATCTGCTTTACAGCTTTTAAACGATGGTGCATCTTTTGAATTACGCCAAGCTGCAAGTGATGAAGTTCAAATTTTAGTGACACCACGTGTGGGCACAATTTCTCCTTGGTCATCAAAAGCAACCGATATTTTTGCCAACTGTAATACGCCTGTACACCGCCTAGAACGCGGTGTTTTGTTTACCTTAAAAGGTATTACAGACGTTTCAAACGAAGTAAAACAAGTATTGCATGACCGCATGACCGAAAGTGTGTTTAACCACATTAACGATGCTGCAGCGTTATTTGTTGAAACTGAACCAAAACCTTTAAATAGCATTGATATTTTGGGTGAAGGCAAAGCGGCATTGGTAAAAGCCAACAGTGAGTTTGGTTTTGCCTTGTCTGATGAAGAAATTGATTATTTAACCGAAGCATTTATCAAGTTAGGCCGTAATCCGCATGACATTGAATTGATGATGTTTGCACAAGCCAACTCTGAGCACTGCCGTCACAAAATCTTTGGTTCGGAATGGACAATTGATGGCGAAGTACAGCCATTGTCATTGTTCCAAATGATCAAAAATACTTATAAAGAATCACCAACAGACGTATTGTCGGCTTACAAAGACAACGCTTCGGTGATTGTTGGTTTTGATACGCAGCGTTTCTATCCGAAAAAAGATGCTGCAACAGGTCACTACGTTTATAAATATAAGAGCCAAGCTGCCCACATTCTTATGAAAGTGGAAACACACAACCACCCAACTGCAATTGCACCATTTGCAGGTGCTGCGACAGGTTCGGGTGGTGAAATCCGTGATGAAGGCGCGACAGGTCGTGGTGGTAAACCAAAAGCAGGTTTAACAGGCTTTACAGTATCGAATTTAAATATTCCTGGTTTTAAACAGCCTTGGGAAGAAAACTATGGCAAGCCTTCACGTATGGCATCGCCATTACAAATTATGATTGAAGGCCCATTGGGCGGTGCAGCGTTTAACAACGAATTTGGTCGTCCTGCGTTAAATGGTTACTTCCGTACTTTCGAGCAAAACGTGAATGGTGAAGTAAAAGGCTTCCATAAACCAATCATGATTGCAGGTGGTTACGGCAACATTCGTCCAGACCATGTCGAAAAAGACCCAATTCAGCCAGGCGATTTATTAATCGTTTTAGGCGGCCCTGCGATGTTGATCGGTTTAGGCGGTGGCGCTGCATCTTCTGTAGATAGCGGAACCATGGGTGAAAATCTTGACTTCGCTTCAGTACAACGTGAAAACCCAGAAATGGAACGCCGTTGCCAAGAAGTGATTGATACATGCTGGCGTTTGGAAGATGCTAACCCAATCGTATCAGTGCATGACGTGGGTGCAGGTGGTATTTCGAACGCAATGCCTGAGTTGGTGAATGATCACGAACTAGGTGCTGTACTTGATTTGCGTAAGATTCCATCTTTAGAACCAGGCATGTCACCAATGGAAATTTGGTCAAACGAAGCGCAAGAGCGTTATGTATTGGCTATTCGTCCAAGTTCTTTAGAGTTATTTGAATCGATTTGTGCGCGTGAGCGTTGCCCGTTTGCGGTATTGGGTGAAGCGACTGAAGCACGTCATTTAACGGTTGAAGATCCACTGTTCAATAATAACGCTGTAGATATACCAATGCAGGTTATCTTAGGTGGTACGCCACGCATGAGCCGTTCTTATGAAAGCATTGAGCGTCAAGGCGATGATTTTGATGCCGCTCAAGTTACTGATCTGAAAGATGCGATTTACCGTGTTATCAAGAATCCAACCGTTGCTTCTAAATCATTCCTAATCACCATTGGTGACCGTTCAATTACAGGTATGGTTGCACGTGATCAATTGGTTGGCCCATGGCAAGTGCCTGTTGCAGATGCGGCAGTAACCACTACCAGCTTGCAAGGCTTTACAGGCGAAGCAATGGCGATGGGTGAACGTCCACCTGTAGCTTTATTAAACCCTGCAGCATCTGCGCGTTTGGCAGTGGCAGAATCTATTTCCAATATCATGTCAGCCAAAATTGACCAGATCAGCGACATTAAATTATCTGCAAACTGGATGGCAGCAGCAGGTCAAAAAGGCGAAGACCAAGCTTTGTTTGAAGGTGTAAAAGCCATTGGTATGGAAATGTGTCCTGCGCTAGGAATTGCAATTCCAGTAGGTAAAGACTCATTGTCTATGCGTACCACTTGGAATGACGAAGGTGTTGATAAATCTGTAACTTCACCAATGTCAGGTGTAATTACTGCATTTGCACCAGTGACCGATGTACGTAAAACACTAACCCCTGAATTGAAAAATACCGATTCAGTATTGGTACGTATTGACTTGTCTAAAGGTCAGTTCCGTTTAGGCGGTTCAATTTTAGCGCAAGTGTATAAAGCTATTGGTTCAGTAACACCAGATGTCGATAACTTTGACGAATTCAAAGCATTCTTTGCTTTGGTACAAGACTGGAATAACCGTGGCTTGATTCAAGCTTATCACGACATTGGTGATGGTGGTTTATTGGCAACTGTAACAGAAATGATGTTCGCTTCACGTTTAGGTGTGGCGTTAGAAGATCAATCGGTTGCGGCATTGTTTGCGGAAGAAATTGGTGCAGTACTACAAATTTCTAAAGCAGATTGGGCTGACTTAGCTACTGAAGTTGCTGCATCTACTCTGAAAGATGCAATTTCGGTAGTCGGTACAGTCAATAACACAGATCAACTTGCTGTAAATGGCTTGGTGCTTGAACGTGCTGACTTGCAAACGGCTTGGAGTGAAGTATCTCACCAAATCCAGCGTTTACGTGACAACTCAGAAACTGCTGATCAAGAATTTGCCTTGATTACAGATAAGAACCACAAAGGCTTAATTGCTCAACCGACATTTGACTTAAATGAGCCAGTTGAAGCACCGTACATCAATACACGTCGTCCTAATATGGTGATTTTACGTGAACAGGGTGTAAACGGTCATGTAGAAATGGCGGCAGCATTTGACAAAGTCGGCTTTAACACCGTTGACGTACACATGAGCGACTTGCTTGCAGGACGTGTCGATTTAGACGACTTTGAAGGCTTGGTTGCGTGTGGTGGTTTCTCTTACGGTGACGTCTTAGGTGCGGGCGGTGGCTGGGCAAAGTCAGTCTTGTTTAACCCGAAATTACGTGACCAGTTTGAGAAATTCTTTAACCGTCAAGAAACATTCTCACTGGGTATCTGTAACGGTTGTCAAATGTTGTCACAATTAGCACCACTCATTCCAGGTGCAGAAGCGTGGCCACGTTTCCATCGTAATACCTCAGAAGTGTTTGAAGCGCGTAGCGTTAATGTACGCGTGGAAAAATCGAATTCTGTATTATTGCAAGATATGGAAGGCTCGATTTTACCAATCGCGGTGGCGCATGGCGAAGGTCGTGTCGTTGCACCTGAAGCTAATTTGGCAGCCTTAAATGCAGGTAACCAAGTGATTTTACGTTATGTCGATAGCCACGGAAATGCGACTCAACATTATCCAATGAACCCGAATGGTTCGCCAGAAGGTATTTCAGGCGTAACTTCAAAAGATGGTCGTGCAACAATTATGATGCCGCACCCTGAACGTAATTTCCGTGCGCTTCAACATTCTTGGAAACCTGAAGAATGGACTGAAGATGGTGCATGGTTACGTATGTTCCGCAATGCGCGTAAATTTATTGGTTAAGATTTAACTCGCTTAATCTATAGCAGTCAGCCACCTTCGGGTGGCTGATTTTTTTGCTGTGAATATGCAACTTTTATATAGACGTGCATGTTTCCACCTAAATGAATCGTCGGCTTGCTGTTCAACAATTCTGCATTAATCTCAACAATCATAGTCATCCTAGACAACTCAAGCTATCATAAACAAGCAAACACACATGGGATGGCGTTATGAAAATCATTGCAGATGAAAATCTGGCATATACCGATTATTTCTTTGCAGATTTGGCAGAAATAGAGCACAAGGCTGGACGCCGTCTAACGCATCAAGATGTGCAAGATGCTGATGCGCTGCTAGTTCGTTCCGTCACCCAAGTGAATGCAGCATTGATTCAACAGACCGCGCTTCAATTTATTGGCAGCGCGACCATTGGCACAGACCACCTTGATATCCCAGCCATCGAGCAGCAGGGCATTGCATGGTCAAATGCGGCAGGTTGTAATGCGCAGGCGGTGAGTGAGTATGTGATTACCGCATTGCTTCATCTCGAGCCTGAATTACTACATGCCAATCAAAACTTTAAACTTGGCATTATTGGACTGGGCAATGTCGGCTCGCGCTTGGTCAAAATGGCACAATTATTAGGTTGGGATGTCATCGCATACGATCCATTTGTGCAGTTGCCCAATGTGCAGCAATGTGACTTAGATGCACTATTACAACAGGCAGATGCAATTTCCATTCATGTGCCATTAACAGAAACTGGTGAACGTCCTACTCATCATTTAATTAATGCAGCGCGTTTGGCATGTATGAAGCCTCAAGCCATTCTGATTAATTCAGCGCGTGGGCTAGTGGTAGAAGAAGCGGCTTTAATGCAGGATATTCAACATACTCAGCGTTTAGTGGTATTAGATGTTTTTGAATATGAACCTGAAATCTCTGCAGAATTATTAGATTTGCTTGCTTTGGCAACCCCGCATATTGCAGGGTATAGCCTAGAAGGCAAGGCACGCGGCACACAAATGATTTATCAGGCTTTTTGTGAAAATTTTGGTTTAGATGCCACAAAACAATTTGAAACTCAATTGCCAAGCTGCGCGCAATATTTCAAAACCCAAGATTTGAAAAATAGTCTGCATGCACATTTAAGTCAAATTTATGATATTGCACAGGATGATGCCAATTTACGTGCCTGTGTCAAAGCGGGCAAAGTTGAGCAGCAGGCTTTTGATCATTTAAGAAAAACCTATCCTCTGCGTCGTGAATGGGCAGCACACGGAGGCCCGCAAGCATGAGTTCAAATCTCCAATATCAACCAACTTGCGACTTAAACAGCATGCGCGCACGTGCACAATTGTATGCACAAATACGCCAGTTTTTTGCGGAACGTGAAGTACTTGAAGTTGAAACGCCAATTTTGTCACAGGCAGGAGTGACAGATGTGCATTTGGCTTCAGTGCAAGCACAGCGCCATGTGCAGGGCAAATTGCATACGCACTATTTACAGACCTCACCTGAATTTGCCATGAAGCGTTTATTGGCCAGTGGTAGTGGTGCTATTTATCAAATTTGCAAAGTCTTTCGTGATGATGAGCATGGACGTAAACACAACAGCGAATTTACCATGTTGGAATGGTATCGTCCCGAATTTAGCCTGAAAGAGCTTATGTTTGAGGTGACAGATTTACTTAATCTGACGTTAAAACAACGCTTTGGCGAAGTACGTCCAACAGTGTTGAGTTATAAACACGCATTTATGGATCGTTTGGATTTAAATCCTTTACAGGCAAGTCTGCAACAATTGAAAGACTGCTGTCATCGTGTGGGTTTGCATCTGGATTTGGGTGATGACCGTCTAGGCTACATCGACCTATTGTTTTCACATTTTGTAGAACCAAGTTTGGGCTTTGATGCTCCTGTATTTTTAACCGATTTTCCACCTGAATTAGCATCTTTGGCTAAAACCAGAACAGATGATGATGGGGAATTGGTCGCAGCCCGTTTTGAGCTATATATCGAAGGTTTAGAGCTTGCCAATGCCTATGATGAATTGATTGATGCTACTGTGCTGCGTTCTCGTTTTGAAGCCGATAATGCAGAACGCGCACAACTTGGTTTACATGTGATGCCAATTGATGAATATTTATTGGCTGCGTTGCCGAACATGCCTGAATGTTCAGGTATCGCCTTGGGCATAGATCGCTTATTGATGATTGCAACTGAGCAGATGCGTTTAGAGCAAGTGATTAGCTTTCCTGCGCAGCTTGCCTAAAAGCAAAAGACAGTTTCTTATTTCAAGAAGGATTTATTTGAGCTAAAAAGCCGTAGCTTCTATATTTTAGAAGATTACGGCTTTTCGATCAGAAATTTAGGCTGACTTAAATAGGTTAAGAATGATAGATCAAAGAACGCATGTAATGACGTTCTATAGACTTAAATAGCCTAAGCAGTAGCAGCCAAGTGACGTGTCTTTAATTGCTCAATCGCTTTAATGCGTCGTTCAATCAGCATTTCACCAATATCGGGGCCTTGGACATCGGCAGGTAAGTCTTGCGCCTTAATGCTGCGTACCACTTGAATCGCTTCCAAAATATAGCTCGCTTGCGGATAGTCACGATCTTCCAAACCTAAACGCCCACGAGAGTCACATTCACAGGCTTGTACAAAGGCTTCTACACGCTCAGGACGACGCAAGACATCCAAACGCTGTAATAAGCGCCATAACGTGCCAGGCTTTAAGCTCAATGCTTGGTGGCATTTTAAATGCTCTTTACATACAGCAAGTGCAAGTTGTTTGGTATTGGTCGGTACGCGCAGGCGTTCACACACTTCCGTTACAGGTCGAATCCCACGTTCTTCATGCATAATGTGCCGTGGTAATTCATCGGCAGGGGTCAAGGCCTTGCCTAAATCATGCAATAACACTGCAAAGCGTACATCGAGTGAGTAATTGGCACGACAGGCTTGTTGTAGTGACATCATGGTGTGCACACCACTGTCAATTTCAGGGTGATATTCAGGACGCTGTGGAATACCGAATAAAGCATCTAATTCAGGAAATAAAACTTTTAAAGCACCACAGGCACGCAATGTTTCAAAATAAACATCGGCACGTGTTTCCATTAAGGCACGTGAAGTTTCTTTCCATACGCGTTCAGGTGTCAGCGCATGTAACTCACCAGATTCTGCCAACTCTTGCATTAATAACAAGGTTTCAGGTGCAACCACAAAGCCTAAAGCATGATAACGTGCGGCAAAACGAGCAATACGCAGCACCCGTAACGGGTCTTCTACAAAAGCATTGGAAACATGGCGCAGCACTTTATTGCACAGATCTTGCTGTCCACCGTAAGGGTCGTAGACATTGCCATCACTATCCATTGCCATGGCGTTAATGGTTAAATCACGACGGATTAAATCTTCTTCTAAGGTCACGCTTGGGCCGGTATGAAATTCAAAACCGTGATAACCGTGTCCAGATTTGCGCTCAGTGCGAGCAAGTGCATATTCATCTTTGGTTTCAGGATGAAGAAAAACAGGGAAGTCTTTGCCCACAGGTTGAAAGCCTTGAGCCAAAAGTTGTTCGGGCGTTGCGCCAACGACAACATAATCTTTTTCGTGATAGGGATGCCCGAGTAAGTGATCTCGAACTGCACCGCCTACTAAATAAACTTGCATGAAAAAACCTCTATTCTTCAAGCAATCATGCTACAGAATAGAGGTTTTCTCAAGTCTATAATTCTGAGTCAGTCACTCAGAAATATAGGTTTATGCTTTAACTTGTGCTGTTTGTTGAATTTCAGCAACAGTGAGTGCAGTCATATTCACAACACGACGTGTCGTTGCAGTCGGAGTCAAAATATGTACAGGTTTTGCTGCACCTAACAAGATAGGGCCAATCGTAACATTGTTACCTGAAGTCGATTTCAACAAGTTAAATGAAATATTGGCAGCATCTAAGTTCGGCATAATCAACAAGTTTGCAGAACCTTTGAAGCGTGAGTTCGGGAAAGCAAATTGACGAATATTTTCGTCTAATGCTGCATCACCGTGCATTTCACCTTCAACTTCAAGCTCAGGTGCAATCTCACTCAAGATTTCAAAGACTTTACGCATTTTTTGTGCGCTAGAGTCTTGTTGGTCAGAACCAAAACTTGAGTGAGAAAGTAGAGCAACGCGTGGTGTCATACCAAAACGGCGTACTTCTTCAGCCGCTAAAAGTGTCATTTCAGCCAACTGTTCAGCAGTTGGGTTTGTGTTGACATAAGTGTCGGCAATGAACAAGTTGCGATCTTCAAGCATCAATGCGTTAAGGGTAAAGAAGTTAGTACGACCTTCTTTTAGACCAATCACATTTTTTACGAAATCAAGGTGAATATCGTAGCTTGAATAAGTACCACATAACATACCATCGGCTAAACCATGCTTCACTAGCATTGCTGCAATGAGGGTAGAACGACGACGTGCTTCACGCTGCGCGTATTCAGGTGTCACACCTTTACGCTGCATGATAGTGTAGTAATCATCTGCAAATTTTTCGTAGTTTGGGTTGTTTTCCTGATCTACAATTTCTATATTCACGCCATGTTCAAGACGTAAACCTAGCTTTTTAATGTTTGCTTCAATCACAGCAGTACGGCCGATAAGGATTGGTTTTGCCAAGCCTTCATCTACTGCAATTTGTACTGCGCGAAGTACGCGTAGGTCTTCGCCTTCTGCATAAGCAATACGCTTAGGATCAGTTTTTGCTTGAGCAAAAATAGGCTTCATCATCAATGCCGAGTTATATACAAACTCAGACAAACGTTGACGATATGCAGAGAAGTCTTGAATTGGACGACTTGCAACACCTGAATCCATAGCGGCTTGAGCAACTGCAGGTGCAATTTCAAGAATTAATCGCTGATCAAGAGGTCGTGGAATTAAATAATCACGGCCGAAAGATGCAGATTTTTCACCATAAGTTGAGGCATCTGCTTCAATGTGTGCCATACGTGCAATTGCGTGTACGCAAGCAATTTTCATTTCTTCGTTGATGGTTGTTGCGCCAACGTCTAATGCACCACGGAAAATATATGGGAAGCAAAGTGCGTTGTTGACTTGGTTCGGGTAGTCTGAACGACCTGTCGCCATAATCACGTCTGGACGTACTTCGTGCGCATGTTCAGGTAAGATTTCTGGGTCGGGGTTAGCTAAAGCAAAGATAATTGGATTTTCAGCCATTTCTTTAACCATAGCTTTAGTCAAGATACCCGCTGCAGAAAGACCAAGGAACATATCCGCACCGCTAATTACATCGGCAAGTTGCGTTCCTTCAATGTCTTGCATATAGCGTTTTTTCGAGTCATCCAAACCTTCACGTTTGGTTGTGATTAGACCGCGCGAATCTGCAACAATGATATTTTCTTTTTTTGCGCCCAACGCACATAATAGGTCTAAACAAGATAGTGCGGCGGCACCTGCACCTGAAGCTACAATTTTGATTTCTTCAATTTTCTTGCCATTGAGCAACAAAGCATTGAGTAGGGCTGAACCGACAATGATTGAGGTACCGTGTTGGTCATCGTGGAACACTGGAATGTTCATACGTTCACGAAGTTTTTGCTCAATGTAGAAACATTCTGGTGCCTTGATGTCTTCAAGGTTAATACCACCAAAAGTTGGTTCTAATGCTGCCACAATATCAACAATTTTATCTGGATCATTTTCAGCAATTTCGATATCAAAAACATCGACACCAGCAAACTTTTTAAAGAGTACGCCTTTACCTTCCATCACAGGTTTAGACGCCAAAGGACCGATATTACCTAAACCCAATACTGCTGTACCGTTACTCACGACAGCAACCAAGTTACCGCGAGCGGTATAAAGTGCAGCTTTTGAAGGGTCACGTTCAATCTCTAAACATGGTGCTGCGACACCTGGTGAGTAAGCAAGCGCTAAGTCACGTTGATTGACCAGCTGCTTACTTGGAGTAACGCTGATTTTTCCTGGTGTTGGAAATTCGTGATAGTAAAGTGCCTGCTGTTTTAATGATTGATCGTCCATCTGAATCTCTTATGTGACAAGTTGGCCAGCGATGCTGGTGAATTTTTATGAATCTTATGGAAATATACCATTACTTGCCCTCTTAGCACAGTCGTCACTGTTTATTTTTAGAACAAACTTGGAGCTTTTAGGTCTAGTTTCAGATTAAGGAGCGATAAGCGCGGATACTAAATTTGCTTTTAGAAATTGAGTCGCTTCACTTTCAGGCAAAGGCCTAGAGAATAAATAACCCTGTGCAATATCACACTTTAAATTCTGCAAATATTGGAGTTGTTGTTCAGTTTCAATTCCTTCAGCCACTACAGTCATGCCCATGGCTTTGCCCATAGCAATCATGGCACTAACAATGGCTTCTTGTTTGGTATTTCCAATTTTAGAAATAAAACTACGGTCAATTTTTAAAATGTCTATTGGGAAGTCAGTTAAGTAAGAAAGTGAAGAATAGCCTGTACCAAAATCATCTACGGCAATATGAATATCACGTTGTTTAATTTCATCTAATAAGGACTTCACGGTTGTGGAATTTTCCACCAAAAAGGATTCTGTAATTTCTAATACTAAGCTTGCACCTGAAATTTGATAGGTGTTAATCGCATCATCTAAATCTTGAAGTAATTGACCACGTTGCAGTTGTTGTGCAACCACATTGACTGATACTCGAATATGATCAAAACCTAACAGGTTCCATTCACGAATTTGTTTGGCTGTTTGTTGAATCACAACTCGACCAATATCGGAAATTAAACTGGTTTGTTCTGCAATAGGAATAAATAGGTTGGGTGGAATAATGCCTTTGCTTGGATGCTGCCAACGTACCAATGCCTCAAACCCAACCACTTGATAGTTATGGAAATCAATTTTAGGTTGATAATATACAATTAATTCATCATTTTTAATGGCTTGGCGTAAGTCACGCTCTAAATGCACATCTTGCTCTAGCAGTTTGGTGTTGTCTAAAGTGTAATATTTAATGGTATTGCCACCTAAACGCTTAGCCTCAGACAAGGCTTGTTCAGCACAATTATTTAGATAATCCAACTGGCGTCCATGTTCAGGATAGAGGGAAACCCCCATCGACAGAGTAATAATATGTTCTTGTCCCTGTACATTAAACGGCAAATTAAAGGCTTTGGTGATACGTTCACAGTGCTCTTCGATTGAAGGGCGAATGTGAGAAATTTCATAAACAATTGCAAAATCATCGCCATTTAAGTGTGCAACAAACAGCGCTTCGGCATTGGTGGTACGTAAACGCTGCGCCACTTGGCGGAGCAATTCATCGCCACCATTATTGCTTAAATATTCATTTAAAGGTCTGAAACGGTCAATATTGAGTCGAATGACCGCCAATTGCTGCAATGAATCTTGCTGTGAAATAAGATATTGATGTAGTTGATAATTATAATAAAAACGATTGGGGAGATCGGTCAGCGCATCATAATTTTCTAAATAGGATAAACGCTGTTCTTTTAGTTTATGTTCGGTTAAATCAGACACAATTCCAATATAATTAATAATACGGTTTTGCTCATCTTTGACTGCATTGATATGCAAACGAACTTCTAATTCTTTTCCTGAGCGGAATTTTATACTCTTTTCAGTATGATATTCACCCTTGCTGAGTAATTGTTGAACAATTTCCTCTTGTGTCATGCGTGGATTTGCTTTGTTGGATTTGACTAGATCAAACAGATATTTACCTATAATATGGTCACGTTGAAATCCACTCATTTGTGCATAAAATGGATTGCTTTCAATATAGCGCAGGTTTTCATCTAAAATAAAAATACCTTCAGCCGCTTGTTCAAGTACGCTAGCAGTGAGTTTTAAGCGTTCTTGTGCAATTCGTTCTTGGTGAATGTCACGGCGAACCCCGACCATGCGTAAAGGTTTATTGGTGACAGGATCACGCTCAATTACCCGCCCAATATCTTGCACCCAATACCATTGACCTGAATTATGTTGAATGCGATAAGTGGCTTGATAGCGTTCTGTCTGACCACGTAAATGCTCTTTCATGGTTTGATGAAGGTGTGCAATATCATCACGGTGAATTAATTGCTGTAATTTATTCCGATGCTTTTTGGAATTTTTTAAACGAGTTTGTTGTGCGCCAGTCCCAAAGACAATGCTTCTTTCTCGGATATTCCAGTCCCACGCTTTAATACCTGCGGCTTCATGTGCCAAAATTAAACTATGTTGTTGATTGATTAAGTCTAGATGGGTTTGTTCTAAGTCAAAGGTACGTTCTCTAATTTTTTGTTCCAGCATTTGATTGTTAAATTGCAGTTGTAATTCAATATCTTTAGATTTGTTCATTTCCACTTGCAATTGTTGGCGGAGTTGATCTGTCCAGTCAACTTGTTGCTCTGCGGCTTTTTTTAATTGGTCGTTTTTAAAATTGACGCTCGATAACCGACGATGCATATGCATTGAAGTATTGGCACAAATGAGTAAGGTAATTAATGCAAAATTTGTTGCCAGAAAAAAGAAAGCTGAAGTTTCAGAGCGAATTAAAAACTGCGCGGCAATATTGGGCGTAATGACTGGAATGAATACCCAGCAAAAATAACTCAAGCGCTGCGTTAAAAAGGTGAGGGCAAAGGTTTGACTCACAATAATTAATAAGGTCGCTAAAATAATCGCTTCATAGTTGCTCAGTTCAGGGTTTTGCTGAGGTAAAAAGTAATACAGTAAACTTACCCCAACCGCGATTGCTGTTCCGATCAAGAAACACACCAATTTTAACCAGCGATCTGCATGTTGGAGTTGATATTGTCCCGCTTTAAAGTGAACTGCTGTGAGCAGTAAACACGAACCAATGGTCAGTTCAGTGAGAATAAACCAGATATTGAGGTAGGGTGATGAATGTGAGAAAGAAATTTGATAAATAAAAAACACATACAGACAAACAATCAGGACGCTGACCAAAAAGAATCGAATAAGCCGAATGGTATTGGTGATTTGCGCAGCATCTAAGTATTGCTGCAACAATTCATCTTGAGCGTCTGACATACTTCCCCAAAATATAGTTAAATGATTCCATCATTTATATTTTAAATAACATTACGTTGATGCATAAACTATTGCGGTTTTGTGTTTAAATTCTATGCAAAATCTTTAAGATCTTCTTCGAGAGTAATCCTGTGCTTTATAAATTGCAATGTTATTGGCTATCGATTTCTTCAAAAGTGGATAAATTACTCAGCTAAGCGATAATTTAAGATTGCTAAAGCAACCACGGGTGCGGTTTCAGTGCGTAATACCCGAGAACCAATACACCAGTTTTGAAAGCCAACAGCATTTGCAGCGCTAATTTCAGCCTCGCTTAAACCACCTTCAGGCCCAATTAATAAAGCCAAATCTTTGCTGGCGTTGTTTAACACATCGACTTGATCTTTATTTGGTGCTAACACTAATTTGGTAGCAGGAAGGTCGATATTGAGCCAGTCCTCTAACCGTAGTGGGGCTAAAATTTTCGGGACGATATTCATGCCACACTGTTCGCAGGCTGCAATTGTAATGCCTTGCCAATGATCTATTTTCTTTTGATCACGGTCATACTTCAAGCGCATTTCACAGCGTTCCGAGGTGAGCAATTGAATGTTAGTCACGCCAAGCTCAACCGCTTTTTGAATCGCATAATCCATCCGATCACCTTTGCTCATTACTTGTCCTAATAAGGCGCTAAAGTTTGGGGTACGATTATCTGGATTAAAACTTTTAATCTGCACTTGCGCTGTTTTTTTGGTAATTTCAATCAGTTCCGCTTCGTATTCACCACCTTGTCCATTGAACAAGGTGGCAGTTTCACCGACTTGCGCGCGTAGTACTTTCACCCAGTGATGAAATACTGTTTCAGTCAGTTTAACTTGCGTATCAACTGCTAATTCAGCCTCAATATAAAAACGGGGCATAGGGATTACTCGTTCAAGTCAATAAAATATGAAAAATAAAGCTTAAGCCAAACCAAGATCTGTGACTAACTGACGAGTCGGTTCGGTGTTGTTCATGGTGTAAAAATGCAAACTTGGCGCACCACCTGCAATCAGGCGTTCGCACAGTTTAATAATTACCTCATGACCAAAAGCTTTGATTGAAGCTGTGTCATCACCATAAGTTGCCAATTGTTTGCGAATCCAACGGGGAATTTCCGCACCTGTGCCATCTGCAAAGCGAATTAAATTGCTGGCATTCGTAATTGGCATAATACCGGGTGCAACAGGGATATTCACACCTTGTTTTTGAATACGTTCTACAAAATAGAAGTACGCATCTGGATTGAAAAAGAACTGGGTGATGGCAGCATTAGCACCTGCATTTACTTTGGTGGCAAAGTTTTTAATGTCTTGATCAAAATGATCGGCTTGTGGATGCATTTCAGGATAAGCCGCAACTTCAATGTGATAATGATCACCTGAATGTTCACGAATAAAACGTACCAAGTCAGAGGCATACGGCAACTCACCCAAACCTACTTGACCTGAAGGTAAATCACCACGCAAAGCCACAATGCGATCAATGCCTTGTGCTTTATAAATATCAAGTAGTTCAGCAATACGCGCTTTGTCATCACCAATACATGATAGGTGCGGCGCTACAGGTGTGCCTTTGCCATTGAAGTCACTAATGGTAGATAAAGTACGTTCACGTGTAGACCCACCTGCACCATAAGTAATAGAAAAAAACTCTGGATTTAAAAGTTGTAATTCTTGATGCACAACTTTGAGTTTTTCTGCACCAACATCGGTTTTAGATGGGAAAAACTCAAATGAAATTGGAACTTGTTTGGTCATGATTCAATCCTTGTTATAAATACTTATTTATATTTTTACCTCTGCTCAATCCTCTCGTGTGCTGGGTTTAAAAGCAATGTTTTAAACTTGCTCACGAGAGTAATTACCCTCGAACTCATTCATTAGACAATGAGTAATTCCCCCTCAGTTGCGCTGAACTTCAAAGCAGTGCTAGAAGTACGCTTAGGAGAGGGTTATGCAGAGGGATTAAATACTTAGTATTTATAAGCATCCGATTTAAACGGACCATCAACAGCTACACCTAAGTAGTCCGCTTGTACTTGAGTCAACTGTGTTAACACACCCCCAAAACCAGCAACCATTGCAGCAGCAACTTCTTCGTCTAGTTTTTTCGGTAAGATTTCAACACGAATTGCCGCTTGTTTTTGATCGGCAGGAAGATCGGCAAATTTTTCTGCAAATAAGTGCATTTGTGCCAATACTTGGTTGGCAAAAGAACCGTCCATAATACGTGATGGGTGACCTGTTGCGTTACCCAAGTTCACTAAACGACCTTCAGAAAGCAAGATTAAATAATCATTTTCGTTTTCTGAACGATACACTTGGTGTACTTGTGGCTTCACTTCAACCCACTTATAACCACGTAAGTAATTGGTGTCGATTTCTGTATCGAAGTGACCAATGTTACATACGACAGCGCCTGCTTTAAGTGTATCTAGCATTGCCGCATCACACACGTGATAGTTACCTGTTGTAGTCACAATCAAGTCAGTATTTTCTAACAGCTCTAGGTTAACGTCCGCTTTATTACCTGTTTGTACGCCATTTTTGTATGGAGATACAACTTCGTAACCATCCATACATGCTTGCATTGCACAAATTGGGTCAATTTCAGAAACACGAACAATCATGCCTTCTTGTCGTAAAGATTGTGCAGAACCTTTACCCACATCACCGTAACCAATCACCAATGCACGACGGCCAGACAATAGCATGTCTGTACCACGTTTAATTGCATCGTTGAGTGAGTGACGGCAACCGTATTTATTGTCGTTTTTAGATTTAGTCACAGAGTCGTTGACATTAATTGCAGGCACTTTTAAAGAACCATCTTTCCACATTTCAATTAGACGTTGTACGCCCGTAGTGGTTTCTTCTGTAATGCCGTGAATGCGCTCTAATAATGCAGGATATTTCTCGTGAACGAGTGCAGTTAAGTCACCGCCATCGTCCAAAATCATGTTGGCATCCCATGGTGTGCCATTAACATTAATTTGTTGTTCAAGACACCATATATATTCTTCTTCTGTTTCGCCTTTCCAAGCAAAAACAGGTACACCTGAAGCAGCAATTGCAGCAGCGGCGTGATCTTGAGTAGAGAAGATGTTACATGAAGTCCAACGAACTTCTGCGCCCAATTCAACTAGCGTTTCAATTAAAACAGCAGTTTGAATCGTCATGTGGATACAGCCGAGAATTTTCGCGCCTGCAAGAGGTTTTGCAGCTGAGTAGCGCTTACGCAAACCCATAAGGGCTGGCATTTCTGCTTCTGCAAGTTTGATTTCTTTACGGCCAAAATCAGCTAGTGTGATATCGGCAACTTTATAATCTGTAAATGAAGCATTAACCGCGTTCATCACGATCTCCTTATAAAAAACAATTGATCATTCAGTTCGCGGATGCCGTTTCTTGCATAGCAAAAGCATTGCTATGCTGGTCGAGCCTGGCGATTTTACATTTTGTGCCTGTAAAACGTCGCAGCATCCCTCGACTAGCGCGATATTGTACTTGTAAATTGATTTAGTTCCAATCATGTTTTGTTTATTATCAGCACAAACATATTTTTGAGATTGAATGATGGCTTTAGAGCTTCCTCAAGAGTTGGCAAATTTAGAAGCTAACGGCGGGATTTATGCAGTTTGGATGTTGCTACGACACTTAGGCATTGATGCCGATATTCAACAATTAATTGAAGTGTGTGGTTATACGCCAGAGCACGGCACAACTACAATTGGCTTGGCAGTTGGACTGAAAAAGTTTGGTTTTAAGGTGCAGTTTTATACCGATCCCGACCCTGATTTACAAGATGCAGAAAAGTTAAGTTATGACGAAGCTGAACAGCTTAAATTGCCTGTATTGGCTGCAATCGACTATCAGCAAATTCAGCAAGTATTTGATGAAAATAAATTTGTGATCGTGTATTACGACACTTTAGAAGGAGTGGGTAATCACTCATTGCTATATTCTATTAATGACGCTGAAAGTTGTTTCTTTGACAGTTTTGAGCCGATGCCTGCGGCTGTGTTTGAACAACAGCGTCAGCAAGAGGGTATTTGCAGACAAGTAATAGTGGTCGAAGTTTAAGCATTATTCAAAGTCTAAGCTTGATTCAATGACGGTTCGAGTTATGCAAAATTATCTAGCCCATCAATTGATCGGCTTGAAAAATCAATTACTCCGCTGCATCGGCTTTTTGTGTCCAATATTCAGCTTTGTTTTCGTCAGCATCTACACCCAAAGCATTTGCATAAATAAAAGCGAGGTCACGCATGGCTTGTACTTCGCCTAGTTCAGCAGCTTGCTGAACCAATGCCACAGAGCGAGCGACATCTTGTTCAACAACATCACCACGACGATAATAGCCTGCCAACTCTAAAATAGCTGCAGGGTGTTGTGCATCACTGGCTTTTTTGAGCCAGACAAAAGCATCTTCAAAATGTTGTTTGGCATCTTCAGGGTCATCTTGCTGAATGTCTTTGGCATATACGGTATAGCCTTCACCAAGCCAATACATGGCTTCGATATGTCCATTTGCGGCTGCTTTGAGTGCCCATTGTTCAGCAAGTTCAATATCCTCATTAAAATCACTTTGCATATACAGCACCGCGACTTCAAATTGGGCATCGGCTTGTCCTGCAATAGCGCGGTTCATTAGCGCAGGAGAGATAGAAACAGATTCTGACATAATGCTATCCAGCAAAATTACAACATAAGAATGTGCGATAGCCTAAAAGGTCTGCTGGGAAAAAGCCATCTTCGGTGTGATTTTATTTTCTAAAACTAGGGTCTGTTGATTATTCAATTATGCAGACAATAACAAAAAATCACTTGAGCGATATTATCAACTTTCAATATGCTGAATCTTAGATAACTACATGATGAGAACAATAAAATGGCAAATTTTTTAACCGCTGAACAAGCAAAAGTTTATTCAGATTATGCCAAGTTAGATATTGAATTGTACAAGCAGCGTTTGGCGTCTTTAATTGAAGAGAATGCTAAGCAGGGCAATACTGCAGTTTTTACCGTGCTGCCAAAACATTTACCTTTAGAAGATATTCGGAATTTATCGGCACAGTTGACTGATTTAGGTTATCAGGTGCGTTTTGAGTTAAATGAGTTCTTTTATAGCTTTAATGTCTATTGGATTTAAATTCAATCGCATCGACATTTCAGGGAATAGTTTCAGTGAAATGTCGAGGGTTTATATGTTTTGGTTTAGGATGCGTTTAAGTATTTGCAGTGTGTTCTGCCAAAACCTCCAACGCTGCGCGAAAGCTTCCTGTGTTGCAGGTGCGCAACAATAAGGCAAGCTGTGTAATAAACTTCCTGAATTTCTTCGGCACTTGCCTCGTTATTTAGCGCAACAAGATGCGCACTTGGTCGAAAATAATCAAAAATGTCCGTATTGACCTGCCAAAGTGAATCCATAAGGCATAAAAAAAGCCCCAAACATAAAGTCGGGGCTGTTTAAGCATTATCACAAATTTTGAAATAAGCGAGTGTTAAGCTTCAATGGTTTGTACGCTAATTTTTTTAGCAGGGTCTGCTTTACGACGTACTGTTGGTACGGGTTCGCCATAATATTGGCGGTCTGCAAAATAACTTGAACGTACCATTGGCGCAGCCCAAATGTTTTTAAAACCTAACTTTTGACCATGCGCTGTATAACGTTCAAATTCTTCAGGTGTTACAAAACGGTCTATTGGCGCATGCTCTTTAGATGGCTGTAAATATTGACCAATGGTCACATAATCTACATCGTGTGCTTTAAGATCATCTAACAGTGCAATGACTTCTTCTTCAGTTTCGCCAATACCCACCATCAAACCGCATTTGGTTGGAATATCTGGGCAATATTCTTTAAACATTTTCAGCAAGTTTAAAGAGTGCTGATAGTCTGAACCCGGACGCATCGCTTTATATAATCGCGGCACAGTTTCAATGTTGTGGTTAAAAACATCTGGCGGGCATTCGGTCATAACGCGTAGTGCAATATCCATACGACCACGGAAGTCTGGCACCAAAATTTCCAACAACGTATTTGGGCTTAAAGAACGGGTTTCTTTAATACAATCGACAAAATGCTGTGCGCCACCATCTAACAAGTCATCACGGTCTACAGAGGTGATCACGGCATATTTTAAGCCTAAGTTGGCAATGGTTTCTGCCATGTGGCGTGGTTCTTCAGGATCTAATGCATTTGGACGACCATGCGCAACATCACAGAACGGGCAGCGACGCGTACAAATATCACCCATGATCATAAAGGTTGCTGTACCGCCGCCAAAACATTCTGGCAGGTTAGGACAAGCAGCTTCTTCACAAACGGTGTGCAATTTTTGCTGACGCAAAGTGGTTTTAATGCGTTGAACTTCTTCTGGGGCCGTCATTTTGACTCGAATCCAGTCAGGCTTACGAGGCGTTTCAACCGTAGGTATAACTTTTACAGGAATACGTGCGACTTTTTCAGCACCACGAAGTTTGACACCCTGTTCTGGTTTACGGTTTGCAGACATATTCAACTTTTCCACTGTTTTTGAAAGGGGAGAGATTTAGTGTAGGGTAGATTTTACGTGAAATAGAATCTGATTAAACCGAATCTAAGTGCTAAAGTAAAATGTCACCTTAACTTCATCATAAGATGATTATTATAACGAAAATGTGCTTAAATTGGGTAAAAACGATATTCATATAAAAAATGTGGTTATCACGTAATATATGCACAGTAAATACAGAAAATTCAAAAGATTTACGTCATAATATAGCCCATTGAAAAGACAGATTTAAAGAAAAGGAGCGTTGAATGCCACGTAAAAAAGAGGTCGTTAGTGGAACTTTCGTGAAGTACGATGCGGTTGTTCTCGGTTCAGGCCCAGCGGGTGAAGGCGCGGCAATGAAACTTGCCAAATCAGGTAAGCGGGTTGCGATTGTAGATGTTCGTGAGCAGCTTGGCGGTAACTGTACTCATCTGGGCACCATTCCAAGTAAAGCATTGCGTCAGACAGTGTCGAATATTATCCGTTATCGTCGTGACCCGATGTTTAAAAAAATGGGTGATTGGCGTCAGTTCACCATGAAACAAGTGTTGCAAAGTGCACATAAAGTTATTCAGCAGCAAGTTGAAACGCATTCTCGCTTTTATGACCGTAACGAAATTGCGATTTATCATGGTCGTGCTTATATCCAAGATAAAAATACGGTCTTGGTATTTGGTGCCGATGGCATTAAAGAAACCATGAGGTGTCAGCAAATTGTGATTGCGACAGGTAGCCGTCCATATCGTCCAGAAATGTTAGATTTCAACCATCCGCGTGTATTTGATTCAGACAAAATTTTGGATTTAGATTTCTCAATTCAAAAAATCATTATTTATGGCGCGGGTGTGATTGGTTGCGAATATGCATCCATCTTCATTGGTTTAGATCATAAAGTTGATTTGATTAATACTCAGCATAAATTGCTCAGTTATTTGGATGATGAAATTTCAGATGCCTTGTCATATCACTTGCGTGCGCAAGGGGTGCTAATTCGTCACAACGAGCAAATTGATCATTTAGAAACTTTTGATGATCACGTGGTTTTACATTTGCAAAGTGGTAAGAAAATCAAAGCCGATGCGATTTTGTGGTGTAACGGACGTTCAGGGAATACCGATGGTTTAGGTTTAGAAAATGTAGAACTGAAACCAAACAGCCGTGGTCAATTAACAGTGAATGATCAATATCAAACCGAAGTAGAGAATATTTATGCTGCGGGTGATGTGATTGGCTGGCCTTCGTTGGCATCTGCTGCCTATGACCAAGGTCGTTGTGCGGGTGCAAATATGAGTGGCGAAGAAAATGTTGCACCTGTGACCGATATTCCAACAGGTATTTATACCATTCCTGAAATTTCTTCGATTGGTAAAACTGAGCAGGAATTGACGGAAGAAAAAATTCCTTATGAAGTTGGTCAGGCATCTTTCCGTCATTTGGCACGTGCGCAAATTACGGGTGATACTGTGGGCGAATTGAAGATTTTATTCCACCGTGACACTTTAGAAGTCTTGGGCGTGCATTGCTTTGGTAATAATGCGGCAGAGATTATCCACATTGGTCAGGCGGTGATGAACAGCCCGAACAATACCATTAAGTATTTTGTGGAAACTACATTCAACTATCCAACCATGGCGGAAGCGTATCGTGTCGCGACCTTAAATGGGATGAATCGTTTGTTTTAAGTGATTCTGCTAGAGCGCAAAAAAAAATTTAAAACACCCTATAAGATCATTCTTGTGGGGTGTTTTTTATTGATTTGCTGTAAGGAAATTTATGCACAGGAGAGGCGTTAATCTATGGAACAGAGAGCGTTAAATATCAATTATGACTGATGCTGCGCTGCGTTGTGCTTCGCCATGAAAGACAGCTTCAATATTGTTGCCATCAGGATCAAGCACATAAGCTGAATAATAATCAGGATGATAAGCACGTTCATCAGGTTTGCCATTGCATCTACCACCATGCGCCAATGCTGCAAGATAGAAAGCATTGACCATTTGACGATTTTTAGCTTGAAAGGCGAGATGATGACGCCCAGTGAGTGTACCTTGTGCGGCAGGGCTTTCTACTGACGAGATAAAGAGTTCATCTGCCCAAAAGTGATCATTGGTAGTTCCCATAACTGGAATATCTAGCACCGCTAATATGGCAGTATAAAATGCCCGACTTGCCTCAAGGTCATTCACCACAAGATGAATATGGTCAATCAATCTTCCACGATGCAATTGAATCTGCATAAGACGCTCCATGTCTAAAGCGGAGTTTTGAGTAGCAAAATCGACTTAATATTTAAGAAATCGCGTTTTAATGCGCACAAAACGCCTGATTAAAATATTCAAACAGTTGTGGCGTTTGCATCCATAAAAAAATCGACAAGCCAAAAAGGGCAGTGATTGCGAGTGTGAGCAATACTTTAAAATTCAATAAAGAATTAATCATGAATGACGTGCTCCTCATCTACCCAAAAATGTACCAAGACCGCAAACGCACTTAAAGCAATAGAAACAATCCAGATAACATTATAGTTACCTGTCAGGTCGTGATTTAAACCGCCAAGCCATCCACCAAAAAATGAGCCGACTTGGTGTGTAAAAAACACAATGCCACTGAGCATGGTCAGGTATTTAATCCCAAACATATTTGCCACAATACCATTGGTTAAAGGCACTGTAGATAACCACAACAAACCCATAATGATCCCGAATGCATAAATTGTCCAGATGCTTAAAGGCAGGATTAAAAAGGCGATAATGGCAATACCGCGTAGTCCGTAAAGCCACATCAGCAAGTGTGGTTTGGAATAGCGACCACCTAACCAACCCGCCGTATAAGTGCCTACAATATTAAATAAACCCACGAGTGCTAGAAAAACTGTGCCTGTGGTTGCATTAAAGCCATGATCGATTAAGTAGCTAGGTAAGTGAATCCCGATAAACACCACTTGAAAACCACAGACAAAAAAGCCCAAAGCTAAAAACCAAAAGGGTTTATGGTTTTTGGCAATCACCAAAACTTGTTTAAAGCCTAAAGCGGGTTGGCTGACTGAACTTGCATTAGGGTTTTGATACATGGGTGCTTTGAGCATCCATGCCAAAGGAACAATCAAGACAATTAAAATCGCACTGACAATTAATGCGCCCGACCAACCTACACTTTGTAATAACAATAAGGTCGATGGCAACATGATAAATTGCCCAAACGAGCCTGCAGCACTGGCAATACCCATTGCAAGGCTACGCTTTTCTGGTGGAGCTGCACGACCCACTGCAGAAAGTAATACTGGGAATGATGTCGCAGAAAGAGCCAATCCTAAAATTAAACCCACACTTAAATTTAGCAATAACCCAGTCGAGCTGACGGCCATGAGCAATAAGCCGAGTGCATACAGTGCACCACCAACTGCAACTACAATTTTACTGCCGTATTTGTCTGCAAAAGCACCTGTGATGGGTTGGACTGCACCCCAAATCAGGTTTTGCATGGCAATGGCTAAACTAAAGACATTATGTCCCCAGCCAAATTCATGGCTCATCGGTACCAAATACAAACCAAATGCATGCCGAACCCCAAGCGATAATGCCAAAATAATGGCACTTCCAATTAACATATAAATTAGAGGTTTGGAAAATTGAGCATTCGACATAAGGCATCCACGTATGGCTAACAGCTTGTTATGGTAGTCGATTCAGCCGCAGATCGCGATAAAATAAAATTCATCAAATGATAAAATTTGGTTATAGATATTAGTTTGAATATTCTAAGCAAAAAATGATCATGAGCTACAAGCCAAATGGATATTGAAAAATCCTTCTCCCTGTGGGAGAAGGATTAAGTGAAGGGGATTATCGTCTTAAATAGGACTGATCAAAGACTGCTATTAATGTTTAAAAACGCATCCCAAAGCCAGCGTATGCAATGATCGGATTCACTTCAATATCGGCCTTAGAACGAATAAGTTCGCCATGTGTGGCATCGGTCACTGTAATGGTAGTGTCATTTTGCAGATGTGCATAGGACAGCGAACCAACCGCAAACCATTTTTCATTAAAGTCATAGGTAAAACCTACGGTGGCTACTGGTGCGAACGCATCCGAGGCTTCAAGTTCAACTTTCGGATTGGCATTACTTGTTTTGCCTTCCAGTGATGCACCGGCTTGCCCCTGTTTGATATTGGCAATCATATGACCGGCGGCAATCAGATCCTGTTCGGTACGCGGGTTAATTTCCAGTTCGTTAAAGTAGGCATACATTAAACCTAGGCCGACATAAGGGCGGAATTTATTCACACCGGTTTTGCCAAAGTGATACTGAAACTCAAATGCTGGTGTCCAGGCTCGGGCAGAAGCAGCAGGGCCATGTGCTGCTAAATCGGTAATGAAAATATCGTTTTGTAATTCTAGCTCACCCAACGCACCGCCTAATGGACGTGCAATTGCGGAGAAAGGTGCATAAATTTTCCCTTTGCCTTGCAAATCAACTTTAGGTGGAATGCCGCCTTTGACTTCAAAGGAAATATTATCAGTAAAGAAATAGTTACTGATGATACCCAGTGTAGTGACATCATCTGCTTCTAAACCTGTACCGGGATTATCCCATTGTTCCAAACCTGAAATTGTGGCTTGTCCACTCATGTTGGCAGGCACGGTAGGCAGCAAATTTAATGCTCCGCTTAATAATATGGGTGGCTCAAAACCGTCACGTAAATTATCTTTTACAGTTTGCGATTGAACCTCACCGACATCCGCTGTGTAGCCATTGTGGATGGCTGTATTGACCCGAAAAGGTTGTGCTTTACCTTGTGGCATAACGTGCAGCGCACCTACCGAAACAGAAAAGCGTTTAAAACCATCACCATCTTTTAAACTAAAATAAGGTGAGTTGGCATAACTGATGACTGGCAAACTACTCAGTGCCAAACAGCATAGTGTTTTTTCATTGTGGAACTCCATGTCCAATTTTGCTTGTTGTTATTTACGGCATTGTTATGCAAGGCATTATGAAATGGACTGGAAAAATAAAACTGTTGTTTTTAAAAGATATTTTTTTAAACTTTTGTGAATAACTGGAAAAGTGTGCAGGTGTTTTGTTAAATCCAAAACTGTTGAATACGTGAAAATGCTTGTTTTATTGGATGGCTTTAAAGTTCTAATGGTTTGAAATAAATGGATTTTATAAAAATTGTATGCGTTGAAATTAATAAAAAAGACCAGTCGGAACTGATCTTTTTGACATACGGGTTAAATTTTTAGCCAATGACAGATTTTGGCTGCAAACACGTTATGCAGTAAAGCGTGATAAATCTTCATCAGGGCGGGCAGTCAGCACTTCCAAGCCATCTTTGGTGACCAAAATGGTGTGTTCAAACTGTGCCGATAATTTGTGGTCTTTGGTCACCACTGTCCATTTATCGCCAAGTAATTTGGTTTGCCATACGCCTGCATTGACCATTGGTTCAATGGTAAAAGTCATACCTTCTTCTAAAATCATGCCTGTGTTGGCTTGACCATAGTGCAATACTTGTGGCTCATCGTGGAAGGTCGTCCCAATACCATGACCGCAATATTCACGCACGACACTAAAGCGTTCAGATTCAACATATTTTTGAATCGCATGACCAATATCACCAATGGTCGCGCCCGGTTTTACAACTTGCATACCGCGGTACATGGCTTCCTGTGCTACTTTGCATAGACGGTTGGCAAGAATAGAAGTTTCACCGCCCACCACGTACATCATGTTGGTATCGCCGTGGTAGCCATCTTTAATGACCGTGACATCAATATTCAGGATATCACCTTTTTTCAATATCTTGTTTTCAGATGGAATACCGTGACAGACCACGTGGTTTACCGAAGTACAGATAGTATGCTGGAAGGCTGGACGACCCGGGGCAGCACCATAGCCTAGGCAGGCTGGAATGGCATGTTGTACATTGACAATATAATCGTGACAAATCGTATCAAGCTCAAGTGTAGTTACACCTGGTTTGATATGTGGCTTGATCATATCCAAAACTTCCGCTGCCAGTCGTCCCGCTACCCGCATTTTCTCAATTTCATCTTCGGTTTTAATTAATCGACGAGGCGCTTGATAAGTACTGTTCATGATCTCTAAAAACTTTTGGAAATTTATATGTGACTATGGTATAAATAGCCGCCCATTTTATCAAATGCTTTTTATGAATATGTTTCATGCGGCGTGGTAAAAGGGAAATTAAAAATCCGCACATATATCGTCACATTACTCTGGGTGCCCTTTGGGGTGGAGAATGCGGATATATGGAGGCCTAACCCAAACTTTAAGGTAAAGAAAATGGCAGATTACAACGTAAGCATGCGCGACCTTCTTCAAGCTGGCGCACACTTTGGTCACCAAACACGTTTCTGGAACCCAAAGATGCGTCAATACATCTTTGGTGCGCGTAACAAAATTCACATCATCAACCTTGAGCACACTGTTCCTGCGTTAAATGATGCTTTGAACTTTGCAAACCAATTGGCTAGCAAAAAGAACAAAGTTTTGTTCGTTGGTACAAAACGTGCTGCTTCTGCAATCATCCGTGAACAAGCTCAACGTGCTGGTCAACCGTATGTAGATCACCGTTGGTTAGGTGGTATGTTGACGAACTGGAAAACACTTCGCCAATCTATCAGCCGTTTAAAAGATCTTCAAGTTCAGTCTACTGACGGTACTTTTGCTAAGCTTACTAAACGTGAAGCTTTAGAGCGTACCCGTGAGATGGAAAAACTTGAGCGCGCTTTAGGCGGTGTGAAAAACATGGGTGGTTTACCTGACGCATTATTCGTAATTGACGTTGATCACGAAGCGATTGCAATTAAAGAAGCTAAAAACTTAGGTATTCCTGTAATTGGTATCGTTGATACAAACTCTAACCCAGACAACGTAGACTACGTTATTCCGGGTAACGACGATGCGATCCGTGCAGTAACACTTTACGCTTCTTCAATGGCTGATGCGATCATTGCTGGTAAAGAATACGCTCAAACTCAAGCCAATGCTCAAGCAAAAGGCGAAGAAGCTCCTGCTTCTGAGGCTTAATGCGTTTTGACGTAAGCTTGTCATTTTTGCGACATGTGATGGTGGCAAAGTAAGCGTCATGTATGCAGACGGCCCAAGAGACACCCTCTGGGCCGTTTCTGTTAAAAAAAGAATTCATTTTCTACCGATTTTAGGAGATAAACATGACTGCAGTTACAGCAAGCATGGTTAAAGAATTGCGTGATCGTACTGGTCTAGCAATGATGGAATGTAAAAAAGCATTAACAGAAGCGGGCGGTGACATCGAATTAGCGATTGACAACCTTCGTAAATCTGGTCAAGCAAAAGCTGCTAAAAAAGCAGGTAACATTGCTGCTGATGGTGCAATCACAATCGTTCAAGAAGGCAACAAAGCGATTCTTTTAGAAGTAAACTGTCAAACTGACTTCGTTGCAAAAGACGAAAACTTTGCTGGTTTCTCTGCGAAAGTTGCTGCTGCTGCACTTGCTGCAAACGAAACTGATGCTGCTAAAATTGCTGAGCTTAAACTTGAAGATGGCGCAACTGTTGAAGAAACGCGTATTGCACTTGTTCAAAAAATTGGTGAAAACATTCAAGTTCGTCGTGCACAAATCGTTGAAGGCGAAAACCTTGCTGTGTACAAGCACGGTTTAAAAATCGGTGTTGTTGTTTCTTACACAGGTGATGATGCAACTGGTAAAGGTATTGCAATGCACGTTGCTGCATTTAACCCAGTTGCTGTTACTGCTGAACAAGTTCCTGCTGATCTTATCGCTAAAGAGAAAGAAATTGCAGAAGCGAAAGCAGTTGAATCTGGTAAGCCTGCAAACATCGTAGAGAAGATGGTCACTGGTTCAGTTGAAAAATACTTGAACGAAGTTGCGCTTGATCGTCAAATGTACGTAATTGACAACGAGAAGAAAGTTGCTGAAGTATTAAAAGCGACTGGTACTACTGTTGCTCAATTCGTTCGTTTCGAAGTGGGTGAAGGTATTGAGAAAAAAGCAGAAATGAGCTTTGCTGAAGAAGTTGCTGCTGCTCAAGCTGCTGCAAAATAATTTTTACTGAACGTAAAACATTTTGTAAGAAAAGCCCCAATTTATTTTGGGGCTTTTTTGTGAATATAGCTTTTTCGATCTGCAATTGAGGCATAAATATTGATATAAAACTATAAATATTATTTTAAATCAGTATTTTATAACTAACTAACTTCATCTTATAGTTTGGAATCAGAACAAGAAGGTTATATGGCAAATAAAAAGAATTTAGGCATAGGCGCAATTATTGTAGTGTTAATTGCTGCATTTTTTTGCATAGATTTACAACAGTTTCAGTCTGAAACATCAAATGCGCCAACTACAAGTACTACGCGCACATCGCAAACTGAAAAAGAACAGTCGAACCTACAGCGAGATAAGCTGCAAGGACAAGATGCTCAGGGTGTTCAGCTGATTGAACGTGCATTTGAGCGTAGCCAGAGTAATCTACAAGTTCATGCGAGTGGGCAGGTCATTGCAGTGTTGGCAGATGACAACGAAGGCTCACGGCATCAAAAATTTATTTTAAAACTGAATAATGGGCAAACTGTGTTGGTTGCACATAATATTGATCTTGCACCACGAATTACTAGCCTTGCCAAAGGCGATATCGTTGAGTTTTTTGGTGAATATGAATACTCAGATAAGGGTGGGGTGATTCACTGGACACATCATGATCCAGCAAATAGACACGTGGGTGGATGGTTAAAACATCAAGGAAGAACCTATCAATAACGGTTCTTCCGATAATGAAAATAGGATATAGCGTTTAAACGCTCATAATGCTGTTTTTACGACGTGTTTTCCAAGAGGGTAGGATTTTACCTAAATAGGCATCCATGCACCAAATTGGGCCAATGAGAAGGAATTGGACATCTTTGAAGAATGAAGGCTTTTTCCCTTCAATTCTGTGACCATAAAACTGTCCAATCCACGCCAAAACAAAAATTGAGATATAAAAACCCATTCCCACTGGTAAAACATAGATCAGCCATGCCATTACCAGCATTAACGTTGCCATTGCAACTGCAAGAATCAAATCTAAACGTGCATAAAAAATAAAACTGAGCACCAGAAGTAAAGTCGTCAGTAAAGCACTGAAATGCGCCAAAATGCCGACAATCGAAAAAAAGATCGTAGGTACGCAAACCCAGTGAATTAATTTATTGGTTTTATTTTGATGGCTGTCGCTGTATTCATCGAGCCATTCACTTATTGTCTTCATGTGCTACTCCTGTAGACCGATCATCCGTTGTTATTGTTTGACTGTCTAAAATATAACTGAGAACAAAGAGGTGGTCAAAACAGTAATTATATTTTCATTATGAAGTAGCCACAAAATTGGTGTAAATCATCTGAGTGCATAGATGCATAGGGTGGTTATAAATTCTACAGACATTAAAAAAGCCACATTGCTGTGGCTTTTAAGTCAAATGCGAAATCGTGTAAGTGAATATTAAGAGTTTGGACCGTCAATACGCTCAATGCTTACTTTGGCAGTACCTGCATTGGTGATGCCCAATTGTTTTGCAGCGCCATAAGAAAGATCAAGTACACGGTTGCCATGGAATGGACCACGGTCATTTACTTTAACTACAACGCTTTTACCATTGTTTTTATTGGTTACGCGAATATAGCAGTTTAGCGGCAAGCTACGGTGTGCAGCAGTCATTGCATTCATGTCGAATGTTTCACCGCTTGCAGTTTTACGGCCGTGGAATTGGCGACCATACCAAGATGCCATGCCTGTTTGGCTAAATTTACGTACAGTGTTCGATGCCACTGCGTTTAACTTTTCAATCACTGAAGGCTCTTCAGCAGGAATTTCAATTTTCGCTGCAATCGTTTGACGACGGATTTGGTCACCTGAGCGTTCGGTGATTGAAAGGCTATTTAAATTTGAGAAATGTGAATTAAAACTTTGTGTTTCTTTGTTGAGTACACGAGCAGCTAGGCTAGATGACTCATTATCATTGTTGAATGATGATTGCACCATTTCAGCTTGCGACTGACTTAGGGCAACAGCTGCAGAAAGTGCAAGTAAGTATTTAAGTGGACTGGGCATGGTTTGAACTCCTGAAGACAGAATTATTAACTTAATTTCGCTCTTAACTGATTGAAATAGTGGTAATCCTGTCTGAAATTTCACTTTTTCGACTAGATTTGACGAAATGGATAATATTCATCCCTTACTAAAGGTGTCTAGTCTTTATACGAAAATAATGACAAAAAGTACCAAAAACCAACTCTAATTGATTAAAAAATAATCAATATTGTAACATAGTGTGTAAAAAGTTGGTTTTGTGATCAAATTGTTAGAAATATTTCTTGACTTTCGTGTTCTTCACTTAATTTTTTGCTTAGCGACTCGCAATTTCAGTGCCCAATAACCACAGTGCAGTCGCATACATACGGCTACGGTTATAAGTCGTAATCACCTGAAAATTTGGGTAGGTTATATAGTAGATATGACCATAATTTTCTTGTAATTGAATGACATTGACCAAGTCGAGGTCATCTATTTGCACAATTGGATTCATTGGCATCACGCCTTGCGATTTTAAAACCCCATAAGGTGTTGGCAGGGTCAAATCTTTGGCAATGACACTGTCAGGATTGTTGCCTGTATATCGTGCAGCAAATGCAATGGGTTGATTGCGCTGCCAGCCATGTTGTGCCAAGTAGTTTGCAATGGAGCCAATGGCATCGACTGCCGAGTTGCGTAGATCAATATGTCCGTTGCCGTCATAATCGACCCCAAATTTTGGAATATTGCTAGGCATAAACTGCGGATAACCAACAGCACCTGCATAAGAACCAACAATTGAAGAAGTTGGCACACCATCTTTATATGACCATGCGATCAGTGCTGCGAGTTCATCTTTAAAGTATTCCGCGCGACGTTCATAACCAAAGCCTAAGGTGGCAAGGGCATCACGGGTTACAAAAGAGCCCTTATTGCTTCCAAAACCTGTTTCTACACCCAGAATCCCTAAAATAATGGATTGCGGTACACCAAATTGCTGTTCAGCACGATTGAGCGTGTCTGCATATTGTTGTTTAAAGCGCACACCGCGCTGAATAGTGCTTTCTGCAAGGAAATTGGTTTTATAGTCGTACCAAGGCTTACTTTCGCCTGGGCGGTTCATGATGTTGATGATATTGGGTAAGTTTTTAGAGCCTTCCATCGCCCAATCGACTTGTGCTGCACTCAAGCCATAGGTCTGCATGGTTTTTTGTTTAAAACTGGCATAAGACGGATGATTTTGGAAATCATTGGCCTGACAAAAACTGGTGATAGAAAATGCACCAATGAGTAAAGAAAGACGTTTTAGTTTGTTATAAAAATCAAGTTTGAACATATTGAGGAAAATTCCAAATTGATGATTTACACAACTTATTTATATGCAGTAAATAAGTTGCTACTTATATATGAAGAATAAGCCGCTATTGGGGCCAAACTGCGAAAGCGAAGTAAGCGGCTAAGATAGCATTCATGCGTGACTGGTTTGCAAAAACTTATACAAAAATAGACAAAGAATGTGTAAAAAGCGCGCAGGATTTGTAACAAAATTCAATCTAGGTGCAAAAAGTTATTCTTGATTGTGCAAAAGTTGCAGACATATCCTGATATTGCATTGCATATAAAAATGCCTGATCAAAATCAGGCATTTTGCACTTAACATGCAACAAAAGGGCTTAAAACGCATTATGAGTTAAACCCACTGATATTAATGATGGAATAAGGTGTCGTGATATTCCGCTAAAACCAAGAGTTCCTCTTTGGTTAAATTTGGGATGATTTTAACCACCGCAATATGGACAGCTTTAATTACCGCTGCTGCGCCAATATCTGCTGCTTTACGCTTAATCATGCCCAAATCGAGGGTTTTGTTAAAGTCGCTCATAAAGTGGCGTACCGTCGCTTCTGCAAACTGTGTATATAGTTCGGTTAAAGCAGCTTTGTTCACTTCATTGCCTGCTTGAATTTCGGCATAGTTGTGTTTCAGGTTGGTCACTAAACTTGCATCGAGCGTTTCACCTACACGTGCATTGCCTGCTGCATCTTTAAAGCTACTGCGCTCAGAAAATTCAATCGATTGTTTCACGACATCATTTGGCGCTTTGCTTAATAATTGTTTTAGGAGTACTGCAACGGTAGATTTGACATAGCCCGCAAGTTTTTCGGCAGTGTCGCGTTTATCGCTGGCAGGAAAACGACGTACCAACTCGGTTAAAATGGCATCAATGATTTCTTCATTAATCATTAATGCGGTTTTGTCGCGCAGTGGGTACAGCGGCTCACTTGAATTTTTTTTCTGTTGTGCAGTTTCAATCGTATTTAATAATTCTGCAGATGGAATGAATCCAAAAAATGGCATTGTTCAACCTCAATGTTGTTATTGTCGCGCTAAACGAATAGGGCGAGGCATCCATGTTAAGTCCGATACACGGCAAGGGTTAATGTCTAAACCACCACGACGTGTATAGGTTGCATACACCATCAGTTTTTCTGGTGCGAATTTTTGCCAGATGTCTGCAAACATCTGTTCCACACATTGTTCATGGAAACCATTATGCTGACGATAAGAAATAATATAAGCCAAAATACTGCGATAACAAGGTTTTTTGCCTTGATAACGGATAAAAACCGTGCCCCAGTCAGGTTGTCCTGTGACAGGACAATTGCTGCGTAATAAATGTGAGAAAAGTTGTACCTCTATATCTTCCGCTTGTTCTAAATCGAATTGCAATAAACTTGGGTCAGGATGCTGCTCTAAACGCTCAGGCGTGAGCTGATCAATACAAATACCTTCAGGTTGGCTAATTGCCAAATCATCAACCTTAAATAAAGTTAGCGTAACAGGTGCTTGTGCTGCAGCCGTTAAATCATGCTCAACAGTTTCAATGAAATTGGCTTCAGACTGAAAGCGAGTAAAGTTCATACTATTAAAGTAGAGCTTTAATGATTTTGATTCGATCAGGTTAGGTGATGAAGCAGGTAGCGTAATCCGACCAATCGCAACCTGTGGAACACCTGCGGCATTCAACCACGAAATTTCAAAAACGTGCCACCAGTCTTGCCCGAGTTGGATTCCCTCAACATCTGCATATTTTTCACGTGCAGCAGCACGTGAAATAGGGAATAAAATATCGGGTTGATATTGTGTAGGATAATTGGTGTCTTTACCAAGGAGAGATTGTTCAACACTCATTATTCACGCATTCCTGAACCACGAGAAAGTAAATGATAGGCAATACCATAAAGCACTGCGCAGCATAGTGTAATCACAGATAATGAAATCGTCACGTTGACATCACTATGTCCTAAAATGCCGTAACGGAAAGCATTAACCATATACACCACAGGGTTAATTAAAGAGAGATTTTGCCAAAAAGGGCTTAAGGCACTAATGGCATAGAATACACCACCTAAATAAGTCAGTGGAGTCAGTACAAAAGTTGGAATAATAGAAATATCATCAAATGATTTGGCATAAACAGCATTAATAAAACCGCCTAATGAAAATAAAAAGGACGTAATTAATACGGTATAAATGGTAACAAACCAATTGGTAATATAAAGGTCGGTAAAGAATAGACTCATGGTGGTGACAATAATACCGACCAATACGCCACGACTAACACCACCCAAAACATAGCCCCATAAAATGGCATGCAAAGGTACAGGGCTCATGATTAGTTCTTCAATGCTTTTCTGGAATTTTGCACTAAAAAAACTTGAAGATACGTTGGCATAGCTGTTGGTAATGACTGCCATCATAATTAAGCCGGGCACAATAAATTGCATATAGCTAAAGCCGCCCATTTCACCAATACGCGAACCGACCAAATTACCAAAAATCACGAAGTACAAACTCATGGTGATAGCAGGTGGTAACAAGGTTTGTGGCCAAATGCGCATAAAACGACGAATTTCTTTATGCACTAAGGTATAGAGTGCAATCCGCAGTTGGGTAAAATTCATTGCGCAGCTCCATCTAAATTCTTTTCGACCATTTTGACAAATAACTCTTCTAGACGGTTGGACTTATTGCGCATACTGCGCACGCGAATGCCTTGCGCTTCTAAAAGTTGGAATAAATCATTTAAGGTATGAGCTTTATCCATGGTGACTTCTAGGGTCACTGCATCAATTAGGTTGAAACGTACACCAATAATATCTAAATGAATGGGTTGAATCGGTTCAGCTAAATCGAAAATAAAAGATTCTTCACTTAACTGGTTTAAGAAGTTTTTCATGGAAGTGTCTTCTTTAATCACTCCACGATCAATAATCGCGATACGACGACACAACATTTCGGCTTCTTCTAAATAGTGGGTAGTGAGAATGATTGAGGTGCCTTTATCATTCATCTCTGTTAAAAAATCCCACATTGAACGACGCAGCTCAATATCTACACCTGCAGTGGGTTCATCCAAAATAAGCAGTTTCGGCTCGTGCATCATGGCACGTGCAATCATTAAACGACGTTTCATACCGCCAGACAGCATTCGCGCTTGAGTGGCACGTTTATCCCATAAACCCAGTTTTTCTAAATATTCTTCGGCACGTTGTTCGGCAACTTTTTTTGAAATACCGTAATATCCTGCTTGTGTGACCAAAATATCAAAGGTCTTTTCAAACTGACCAAAGTTAAATTCTTGCGGTACTACTCCTAAGCATTGCTTGGCTTGGGATGGTTGGGTATCTAGATTATGCCCAAAAATTTCGACAGTACCTGCCGTTTTTTTGGTGAGAGAACTGATGATGCTAATGGTTGTAGATTTACCTGCACCATTAGGTCCAAGTAGGGCATAAAACTCACCTTCAGGAACGGTTAAATTAATTCCTTTCAGTGCTTGGAAACCATTTCGATAGGTCTTTGACACGTCCCTTAACGTCAATGCATCAGTCATGAAATTCTCACTTGAGGAATAGAGCGACTATTGTGAGCGATCCGCGTCAATAAACCAAGTAAGTTACATGGAATTCTTTGTTCCAAGTTTGGAACATTGTTTAAAGCATAAGCATAAAAATACGTAACATACATATAGTTGCTTTACCTTCAGCAATTTTTTGTTATGATGTGCAGCGCGCGCTCATAGCTCAACTGGATAGAGTACAGGTCTCCGAAGCCTGTGGCGTGGGTTCGAGTCCCGCTGAGCGCACCATATTAATATGTTAAATATCTGATTTTAAAGAACAATATAAGTAAAAATTATGTCTTGTGTACTCATTTGTGTACTCATAATTAATTTCACCACTTTGTAAGCTAATATTTCAAGATTCCCGAAATTTTTTTCTATTATGTTGATATTTCTACAATTGCACTGATTTTATATAAAAATTGGTTTAAGTCTTCTATTAATAAGAATTGAAATAAGGATGATGCAAAGATTATGTACAGCTACTCCAACAAATAAAGAATTTGATAAAGCTCAAGAACTGTTTTTTAAGATGGGTTATGAGTGGAATGGCTTTGAAATGGAAATTGAAGGCAGCCAGGAATTAATAGAACATAGTGGTGCTACATTGCCCATATTTTGATTAATTTTTTAGAAAGACAGGAACATATTCTTTTGCGTATTCAGGGTAGTCTTTGCAGATAATTTTCTTACTGATTTCTATTGATCTGTTCGGACTATCTAATTGATCTAGAAAATTACTCATCTTTTCATCAGCAGCCTTAAATTATTCAATCATTTTTGAATCATGATGCGCCGTAGATGATGCCTCTAATATTCAGGTTCCTTTTGGAACCGTTAAGAGTGATAGTGAAAAGTAAGCTGGTCAGGAGGATTTTTTGTATGGTCAAAGTTTTATTGTTATTAGATTTTAAACTATAAGCGGTAATAGGCAAAAGAAAACCCACCGCTGGGGTGGGTTGATTTTCACTAGATACTTTATTTTTTTACTTCAGTAATACTGATCGGCTTGTCTTTTTCAAACTCGACAATACCTTCACCGCCTTTGAAGTGAATAGAAACACCATCATCATTCGCTAAGCGAACTCCACTACCAGAAACAGCGCGTTTAAGATGATAAACTTCACCCGATCCATCAATCATTTGTGCAGTTTCAAATAGGTCAGATGATTTTAGGTAAAGTTTTAAATCATTAGGGCCTACAAAACTGATAACTTGTGTGTTTTCAGGGGCATTGCGTATCACGTTTTCGCGCGTTACTTCTTTATTTGGAGTCGAAGTACAGCCAGTGATCGCTAGAGCTATAAGAGTTGCACCTAACACGTATTTCATTTTATTTTCCTTTTTGTCTTCTAAACATTAGAGTAAATATAATAAATGGTATAAAACACGTTTAAATCCACTGTTACAGAGTTATTACACAAAAAGAACCCATCGATAGGCATTGATGAGTTTGTTTTGCGCTACTTCGTTATAACAGGTGAGGATTGCGATTGACCTTAATTAGACAGTAGTAACTAGATATGGCACGAGCTTTACTTTACTGATTGCAGTCAATCACATACTTTTCTTTGTAGTAGTCCACGGCTCTATCGAGTGCCTGACTTAATTCTTCATCGGTATATTCTGGTGAAAGTTGCTTTAAAGCAGGGACGTACTGCTTGTAATAGATATCAGGCCAGTCTTTGCAAAGGAACTGTTTGCGTACTTTTTGTGAAGTATCTGGATTTTCCAATAAATCGAAATAGCCGTTAATTTTTTCATCCGATTCTTGATCCTAGACAGTATCGTGGACAACAAATCCCTCTAAATTCTTAAAATATTTCTGTTCAAAGGCTTCTGGGCTTAACCAGCCGTTTGCGGAATGCCTTCTGACCCGATTGTAATAAATCTCAATATAGTCAAACAAGACAGTATTCGCTTCTTTTCGAGTGGCAAACACACTGCCATGGACCACATGACCTTTCAATGTATGAAAGAAGCTTTCGGTCACTGCATTATCCCAACATGAGCAGTATACTGCGCAAGACTGTGTGACATACTTTGAACGCAGTTATTCGTCAATAATAGCGTCCTAAAATCACGACTACAGTACTGTGAGCCTTGGTCCGAATGCACCATGACACCCATTGGATACCCCTGACGAGCCATTGCATAATGAAACGCATCACACACAAATACAGCCAACCTTGCTTAGTACGGATATAGGTAATATCCGTTGTCCAGATCTTATTGGGTTCATTGACCGTAAATTGACGATCCAACAAGTTGGGTGCTGTAGGCAAACGATGGTTTGAATCAGTCGTATGCTTGTATTTACGTGCAATCCTGCTACGTAAACCAAGCTTTTTTAGCATCCTTCCAATAGTACGTTCGCTCATGTTGTAATCTAATTCATGCATGTCATGTACTAATGAAGGTGCCCCCAATCGTGCATGATGCTGCCAATATACGGCTTTTAAGTCATTATATTTCTGTGCTGGATTGGCTTGACGTTTTTGCCAGGCATAATAGCCTGAAGTGCTGACACCTAGGTATTTACAGGCAGAAGATACGGTGACTTCATTCATATCTAGATCTTGAATTACCGTGTACTTTTCTTGGCATGATCTGTTAGAAAGTACACATGCGCTTTTTTTAAGATGTCATTGGCTTCCTTGAGCTGTTTGACTTCTTTCTCTAATTCCAAGATCCGCTGTTGTTCTGGTGAAAGTTGACGTTTGCTTGAACCCACTGGATTGGCTTCACGAATCCATTTGTCTAAGGTTGAATAACCCACACCTAATTTCTGGGCGATTGCAGCTATAGCTTCGTGGGAGTTTGAAAGTGCATAATCAATCGCTTGCTGTTTAAATTCGGGACTAAAACGTTTAGCCATTTCTTGAATCTCCAAAGATTAAAGTTACGTTATCTTTAGAGGGACGTGCTGTCCATTATTTTGGCTAGGATCACTAGATGGATAGTCGCTTAGGACAACGAGATTCTGTGCAGCCTCATCAATTCTGTTTGCAAACCTAGAGCACCAAGATTTCTAGCCGAGCGCATTTCTAATATTAAAGCTTCTTGCTCAGCATCGATTTTAATATTTGGCGATTTAAAGGACGTTTACTCTGACTACTTAATCCATCAATACCTTGTTAAGAATATCTTTTCCACCACTTGCGCAACGTTGGTCTAGAAATGCCACATCTCCGACAAACTAGGCCAGCATCATTGGTCTCTTCAAATAATTTAACCCATACGAATCTTAGTTGAACTTCTCTATTCATAAACACCCATTATATTGAAAATGATGTCTCTGAATCACACACTTTTAGGTGCTGCAAAGCGCAAGCTTATACATCTGAGTTATGGCATTTTAAAACATCAGACTGCCTTTTAAATACATTATTTATTAATCGAATAATCTCTAAACCTGATTAGCTGCCAAGACGGTATCTCAGGTATGACGCTATGGAAAATAGGTCAGGCTATCATCTGCACAGTTCGGTTGAAACTATGGTACATGTCATCCGATGCTTAGGAGAGAACCTTAGTGCAAGGCGCTTTGTATTTCAAATCATAGTGCAACAAAGTCATATAATACTCACCTATTTTAAAACTGAAAATCTGAGAGCAACTTCCTGGGCTATATCATTCAACTTTTTCCACATCAGAAATTGGCACCACGGAATTTCGTTGTAAAGCCGTGGCAGAAGGGGAGCAGGTTTGTTTTATGATTTTGCTGAAGCTACAGCAATGGTAAAGCTATACAATAAAGATATGCTGCAAGATGTTAATTATGAAATTGAATTAATTGAGTAATCAGCTGCGTATTGTTTTTTTAATTTATTTTTGATTCGCACAGAAGCTAATCGTAAAGCTGGAGCTTTTAGCCGCATAAAATTATGCCGCAACTGAAAATTAAATCAATTGAAATTTTGCTGTGTGAATGTGTTGAAATGTAGTGGGCTATTGCAGTAAAAAATAAGTTTCACTATATTGAAATTACAGTAGGTCATTCAATGTAATTGACGCTACGATGCAGTTGGACGGATCAATGACAGCTCGTTGAGTTTGCAACTTTTGTTCAAACAATAAAATCAGCACTAGCCTTCCATCATAAAAAAACTCGCAGCAATGCGAGTTTTTTCTGTGCTAGAATAAAAAACAAGCAACTTTACTGTGATTTTGTAAGTTGTAAATAAAATTTTAAAAAATATGTGGTTGAATTTATTAAATAATTAAAATTTAGTTTAAAAAATACTACATTGTCAAACAATCTAACAACTCACTTTTTTAAAAAATTTATAAGCTATGGTATAAAAAACTTCCGTCAAGAAAAAGGGAACAACAATGACGCAAATCATCGATATTAAAGTTAAAGACCAGTTTAGCCATATTTACGAAGCAAAAGCATTGCTACGTAATATCCCAGAAACTTCATTGGCAGCGGGTTTGGCACTATTTCACAAAATTGAACACATTATTGTGGAAGGTGAAGTAATTTTACCAAGCATCGAACTTTTGTTTGAAAGCCGAGAGTCTGATAGTATTTTCCGTGTGTTGGAGTAATTATTTGTGAGACCACTTGATTTTTAGAAAAGCTCATTTCGATGAGCTTTTTTGTGCACAAATTTTTAAGTAGATGCAAGTAAAGTGCTCATCAAGCTCAGAACATGTCACATTTAACCGCCTGATCTTTTACATGTAGGATATTTACATCGTATTTATCAAATTCTTGGATAGTTTTGAATGACGGCGTGCCCAATTTATTATCAGGCTCAAAACTCAACTCTTGTTTGGTTTGACTATCAAAACATTCAATCTGCAAGATTTACCAGAGCAGGACATCTGTACTTTGTTGAATTACCAAGCATCGCGGTTGTAAATGTGCCGAAATTTGACGTAGTAATAGATTGGTAATCGCCAGCTGTATTTGGCTTTACTGATCTTTTGGGCTTAAAAAGGTAATCACCCAATTGCCAACTTTACCGAGTTGCATTGGATTGTCATAAGCATCAAACGCTAAAAAATGCATGACTCATCATAACCTTGTGCCTCAACAATTCTAGAAAATACTATATCGTTGATTTTTATGAGTCGGGGCTATGCCGCTAAAGTCTTAGTTTTTATAGGGATAATGAATCTAAGATTTACATGTGTTCTTAAGATATTGAAAAATAATAAAAATAAATTAATGCATATCCCTAAGCATAGTTTTAATTGTTAAAAAGACTTAAAACTAAGTACAAAAATCTAAGCTTTAAGTCGGATTAAGCTTTTGCAGAGAGTGGTTGATTTGCTGCAAAATCTGATTGAGTGCTTTCGGTGGCAAACGTGTTTCTTGCAAAGAGGTAATCCATTGCATTTGGCAGAGTTTTAAGCTGCGAATATCCTGCGCTTGTACAATTCGCTGAATCAGTTGTTTTGCCATTAATCCACAATGACGTTGTAAAGTATCCATCATGAGAAATTTTACATCTTCAAAACTCAAAGCTGTAATTTCTGGCTGTATTTCTGCTTGTGGTTCAAGTTGTTCAGCGGCCTGTTCTGTAGTATTGATAGCAGCTGCAACACGTGCTTCTAAATATGCAGGAACTGAATTTACTTTAAGATGTTGAGTGCGGATTGGTTCTGCCAAACTTTCTGTATGTGCTTGAGGGGTGTTGCTTGCAAGTTGGCTATGAATTTCTGTGTGCAAAGGGTTCGGTGTTGGTGCTTTCACTTGTTGTTGCAATGTGTCTTGCTCAAGCACAGCAGGGGCTATCAATTGCATATCTAATAGCTGTTCAATCAATTCAGGTGGTGCAAGACGTTGCTTGAATTGATTTCCGAGAAAATCAAAATCTTCAGTACCAATCAATAGTAATAAACGACGTTGACGTGCATTTAAATCACGTGTGCGTTGTTGTAATGCATCTAGACCGAGTTGAGTTTTTTGATAATTAAACATGAGCCTTAATTTATTTCCCCAATAAATTAAGGCAAAGCATAGACTTTGAAAATTACATTAAGATGAATAAATTATGACAAGTAAAAAGTGGATGATTCACTTGAAATATTTATAAAGTCAAAATACTGGTATTTTCGAGCGCCTTGCGTAAGTAAGGATCTAAATCTTCTTGTCTTAATAACCATTGCACATAATCGGTAGGAAGGTTAGCAATTGCAGTACCACGATGTTTGCCAAAATTGATAATGTGTGGAATACGTGCTTCCTCTGAGGCGATATAGAGTTCTTCAATACTTTGAATTTGTAGTTGATGAACTTCGTGCATCAAAATATTGGCCGTTAAAATAATATCCATATCGGCACGATGCGCTTTTTTAATCATGTCACGCGCTTTTTCGCTGCCTTTGGTAATCATATAAATTAAAGCTGAAATATTGTGTGCTTCTGCATTCGGCCATACGCGACGGGCAAGTGCCAAAGTACAAATGGCTTTAATTTTAGAGGTATCTACACCACATTTATCTAGAGCGCGAATATCGTAATCAATATTATGCCCAATGATATAGGTGGTTTGGGCAGGTAATTCAAAACTACTGTAATGTGGTTGATCAATTAAGTCAGACTCTAAAATATGATGTACCGCCATTGCTGCGAATGAAATAGGCTCATCGACCTGATATAACTGATCGAAAATTTGACTTTTATCCAGACTAATTTTGCCATCTTGAATTTGTATGGGGGCGTAAGCAATCTCAATAGGTTGTCCATTTAAAGTATGGGTTTCAGTGTCGAGAATAATAGCCTGCATGTCCTAATTCGCTTGCGTCATTCAATACAAATGCAATCTAACATTAGCGGTTGCGTATGACAAATTGAATCGAAATTTTATAAACTACTCTATATGTGATCGATTGACCGGTTTTTTAATGTAAGTGTTTAATTTTAAATAAAATACACTTGCATAATAATAATCCAAATCTTGCCTTATACTATAAAAAAGCGTACAACTAAAGATTGCGAAGGATGCAATCAATAAGAATATGAAGACAAGGGTAAGTATATGAAAAAAATATGGTTAAGTGTGGCTTTGGTCAGTAGCAGTTTGTTGTTAACGGCATGTAATGATGATCATGACGATACTAGCGTTGTAGTAATTGATGATGGTATTCCGAAATATAATATTAGTCAGCCATTAGTCGTGACGCCTGAAAACTATGGATTGTCCAATATGACAACTGTGGCGGGGCAAAGTGTCAAAATGACCTATAGGATGTTAGGCGTAAATGGAAGTGAAGTACAAGCGACTTCTTTGTTATTTACACCTAAAACAACGCCACCAATCACAGGTTGGCCTATTGTGGTTTGGGCGCATGGTACAACAGGTGTAGCAGATAAGTGTGCTCCAAGTAAAACAGCATTAAATCTACATGTTGAAGACATGATTAAAAAGCTGTTAGCTGCAGGTTATGTGGTAGTCGCACCAGATTATGAGGGTTTAGGTGAGCCAAGTTCAAATGAAGCTCATCCTTTCTTAAACTTGCAGAGCGCTGCATTTTCAATTACAGATGCAGTGGTTGCAGCGCGTAATTATTTGGGTAATCAAGCCGCTAAACAATGGGTAACTGTGGGTCATTCACAAGGTGGACATGCTGCATTAGGGGCTGCGCAGTATGCATCACGTGCTCAGTTGGATTATAAAGGTACGATTGCGATCGCTCCTGCTTCTAATTTAGCTGCAATTTTGACTGTGGGAGAACAGAGAGCTGCTCAATTAACAAATGTAGAAGATAAAATTAATACCTTAGCTATGTTGGATACTTATACCGCATTGATTACGGCGGGGCTAAGAAATAAAAATCCTAGTCTAAGTTATCAGCAAGTATTTAAATCTCCAACTGATGGGATTGCAGCACTTGCAGACACGGAATGTTCAGATGTTTTAGGTGCAACACTAGGGGCAGCAATGGGGCAATATGCTGCAGGAAATGAGTGGAGTATCGATGGATATCCGCGGACGCAACCAAATTTCTTAAGCTTGCCAGATGTAAGTCAATTTTTATCGAAAGATTCGCAACCATTACAAGTCAAAGTTAATCAGCCAGTTATTATTTACCAAGGTGGGGCTGATGCGGTAGTACCTAAAGATGCCACAGATTTATTGTTGAGTAGTCCAGCAGCTAAGCAATCGAATATTCAATACCATGTAGATCTGACTTGGAACCATAGTACTGTGTATGTTAATAATATGGATGAGATTGTTAAAGATGTGCAATCATTAATGCCTATTCAATAAGTCATTGAATTAAGATAAAGATTGATTTGACCTGAAATAGCTCGTGTTTTATCTGAAGCATGAGCTATTTTTATGTAAAACTGAGAAAAGTTCATTCTCTCAGTTAACAAACTTTATGCTACAATACGCGCCAATCTTAGCACGGCTTAAAAGCCCTAAATTAATAGGACCTCGCTAATGTTTGCCAATATTTCTATTGCCGAATTTGATCCAGAATTAGCTCAAGCGATCACCAATGAAGATGCGCGCCAAGAAGCTCATATTGAGTTAATTGCTTCTGAAAACTACTGTTCACCTGCAGTAATGGAAGCTCAAGGTTCAAAACTTACCAATAAATATGCAGAAGGCTACCCAGGCAAACGCTACTACGGCGGTTGCGAATACGTAGATATTATTGAACAACTGGCGATTGACCGTGCTAAAGAACTCTTTGGTGCAGATTATGCTAACGTTCAACCACACGCTGGTTCGCAAGCAAACTCTGCAGTTTACTTAGCTTTACTTAACCCAGGCGATACTGTGTTAGGTATGAGCTTGGCACATGGCGGTCACTTGACTCACGGTGCAAAAGTAAGTTTCTCTGGTAAAACATATAATGCTATTCAATATGGTTTAAACCCAGAAACTGGCGAAATTGATTACGAAGAAGTTGAACGTTTAGCGCTTGAACACAAACCACGCATGATCGTTGCGGGTTTCTCTGCGTATAGCCAAATTGTAGATTGGCAGCGTTTCCGTGACATCGCAGACAAAGTAGGTGCTTATTTATTTGTAGATATGGCACACGTAGCTGGTCTAGTGGCTGCAGGTGTTTATCCAAACCCTGTGCAAATTGCTGACGTAACGACTACTACAACACACAAAACATTGCGTGGTCCACGTTCTGGTCTAATTCTTGCGAAAGCAAACGAAGAGATTGAGAAAAAATTACAATCTGCTGTGTTCCCTGGTAACCAAGGTGGTCCATTGGTGCACGCAATTGCAGCAAAAGCGATTTGCTTTAAAGAAGCAATGGCGCCTGAATACAAAGCGTATCAACAACAAGTTGTGAAAAATGCGCAAGCGATGGCTGAAGTTCTTATTGAACGTGGTTATGATGTTGTATCTGGTGGTACGAAAAACCACTTGTTCTTGCTTTCTTTGATCAAGCAAGATATTACGGGTAAAGATGCAGATGCATGGTTAGGTACTGCGCACATTACTGTAAACAAAAACTCTGTACCGAACGATCCACGTTCACCATTTGTAACTTCAGGTATCCGTATTGGTACTCCAGCAGTCACTACACGTGGTTTTGGTGAGGCAGAAGTACGTGATCTTGCGAGTTGGATTGCAGACATTCTTGACAGCAAAGGTGACGAAGCAGTAATTAATACTGTAAAAGCAAAAGTTGAAGCTGTTTGCGCGAAATTCCCTGTTTACGCAAAATAAGCACAGCCTTGAGTAAAGCCCCCTCAAGGGGGCTTTTTTTATGGATGTAAAAAATTGATTTTTCGTTCAATAAGCTGAATTTCTGTTATAACTTAAGCGTATTGAATATGATTGTAGGCAAGCTGATGATGACAGTATTGTCAGAATGACAGGAATAAAAGTAAATGATTAGACCAAAGATTATTATTTCAGAACAAGATTTGCACCGTTTGGAAACGATGCTTGAGCATCAACCTAAATTGACGCCAACGATGCAACATCTAGAAGATGAATTAGCACGTGCTGAAGTGGTTGCGCCACAAGATGTACCGAACAACGTAGTGAGCATGAATGCCCGCGCATTAATTACCATTGCACCTGCAAAAGAACCGACTGAAATTACCTTGGTTTATCCGCATGACTTTAAAGGTGAGAAAGGGCAGGTGAATGTGGTTGCACCTGTCGGGACTGCCATTTTAGGTTTAGCTGAAGGTCAGGAAATTGAATGGCCACAGCCCGATGGTCATATGATGAAAGTCAAAATTGAGAAGATTTTGTATCAGCCAGAGCGTGAAGGCGATTATTTATAATCTGTTTATCATCCTGCGTTAGGAACATTGAAAGCCATGTTGATCATGGCTTTTTTATGCACTGGTGTTTGAATCAGGCATCTTGTGACTGATGTTATGCGAATCTATAAAAAAGCATTTAAGCAGATCGAAATAAAAAATTGCAAAATATTACATGACCTTAGCCGAAAAACACGTACTATAAAATCATGTAAAGAGGGTTGTGATGGTCTATGGCTCAGTTTGAAGTGTTGCTGCCTTTGCAAGAGATTACGGTGGATCGTGCTGAGCTTTTGGCGATTCAACGCAATGATTTAGTACCGTTGTTGAATGATCAATATCGTCTAAATCATTATGCAGATCAGGTGATTCAAGCACAGTCAGTTTTATTGGATGGGGTAGATCCACATTTAACCCAGCAATTGAGTGTGACCATTGAGCAATTGATTCAGGCGCTTGGCAAATCTAAAAAAGTGTTAAAGCAACGTAAGTTTAATGCGCTGCAAAAGTGGCTAGGCATAGATTTGGAATATGGCGCGGGGCAAGTGCAATATTATAAAAACCTAGATCATTTGTTAGGGCAAGCAGACCGTTTGAGTCAAAAGCTGCAAATTGAAATTCAGAAATCACAATCACGTTTTCAGCAGTTGGTTGGTTTGCGTGAGCAAATGGCGAAATATATTCAAGCTGCCGATGAATTTTTATTGGAATATCCACGATTTGTGCGCAATCAGCATCCTTTGGATAATTTTAGCGAACGACTGGCCAAGAAAATTTATAGTTTAAAGACTTTGCAAAGTAGTAATGATATTGCGATTACTCAAATGCAACTTTCACAGCAACTCTCTTTTAGTTTGTTAGATCGATTTAAAGAAGCGCAGCAGGTACTCATTCCTGCATGGCAATATCATGTCAAACAAAGTCAGCAAAGTGGCTCACACAGTCAGCTAGAAAAGCTGGATCAAAGTCGTGAGCATTTAATTAAGACATTAAGAAAATCCTTAGAAAAACCTGCGCAATCATAAGGCATGGTTTTGATTAGATAGAGGCGAAATATGACAACTTCTGAACAACGCAACGTCGCTGTGCAAGTGAGTGATGAACAGACTCAGCAACAATTTCAGCAACTCAATTTGCAGGAAATTGGCTTACAGCCTGATGACTTTCAGGAGGTGCTGGCTGCGCGGAAAGAATTAAGCGATCTTAGCCATCATTCGGTTGCAGAATATGGCAAAAATATCGCCACTAAAACGTCAAGTTATACCGATGAGCTTTTAGGTTTGGTGCAAAATAAGGATTTGGATGTCACAGGGCAAAAGCTGAATCAGGTGGTGCAGGTTGCACAGCAGTTAAATACCAACAGTATTTTAAATCCAAACAAAAGCAGTGGCTTTTTGGGTGGTTTATTCAATAAGTTAAAAGGCGCTAAACAAAGTTTTGATCAAAACTTTAACAGCACCAAAGCGCAAATTGATAGTCTGGTCACAGAAATTGAAAGCTCACAAAATGGTTTAAAAAACCGTGTAGATACACTGGATAAAATGTTTCATGGTGTGCAAGATGAATATAAACAATTGGGGATTTATATTGCAGCAGGTAAGTTAAAACAGCAGGAAATTCAGCAGCAAATTTCTGAATTTTCCGCGCAGCCGCAGGATCAGACCACGACTCAAAAAATTTATGATCTCAATCATCTTGCTAATAATTTAGAAAAGCGGGTGAGTGATTTGCAGGTGTTGCAACAATCTGCCATGCAAACTTTACCGATGATTCGGATTATCCAGTCCAATAATTTAATGTTGGTCGATAAATTTTATGCGATTAAAAACATTACCTTACCTGCGTGGAAAAATCAGATCAGTTTAGCGATTTCTTTAAATGAACAGAAAAACAGTGTGCAACTGGCCAACAGTATTGATGATGCCACCAATGAATTGCTGCGCCGTAATGCAGATTTATTGCATCAAAACTCGGTTGATACTGCCAAAGCCAATCAGCGTTCGGTGATTGATATTGAAACCCTTGAACACGTACAAAATACCCTCATTAAAACTGTGAACGTTGTGATTCAGGTACAAAAAGAAGGCATGCAAAAACGTGCAGAAGCGACTACGCGTTTACGAGCCTTGCAAGAGAATCTGAATCAATTGGTGATTGGATCAAGCCAACAGTTTGGTGAATAAACGTGTTTGACAATGACTTCATTTAATCTGAAATTTACCTGAAAAGGAGTCGGATTTGCCCGCACTTGATGAATATGCCATTCAGCCACAGCAACTAAAAACAGGTGTTGTGGCATTACAGCAGCGCCAAAAAAAGCTCAGTTTTTTGGCTGTGCTGTCTATGACGGTGGTGCTTATATCGGCAATTGGCTTTTTTATTCAGCAAGATGTGATTTATAGCTTCTTTGGTTTAAGCACTGAAGTTCAGCAATTACACATGCCTGCAAGTGTCGATGCGACTTTGGCAAATTTAGGGCAGCAACCTGATTATTTTTTCAGTTTGTTGAACTGGTTGGGTTGGTTGATTTTAAAACTGTCGGTGTCATTTATTGGTGCATTCGTTCTAGTTCATCTACTCAAGAAAATTCGTTTTTTTTATATTCGCTTTCAGTCCTTTGTCTTGAAATTTGTAGCTTGGTTGCTGAGTTTTATTTTACTTTGGTCGGCATTGAGTTATGTTCAGCATGACCGACAAGATGATACGCAGCAGGTATATGCCAAAATTGTGCATTATGAAAAGCACATTCAAGAAAGTGAATTGGCGCGTTATTTACAAAATGCAGAAATGGCAGCGCCTGTTAAAGCCTATTTGTTGGCGCAAACGGCATTGATGCATCATCCCGCAGATAAAGATGCAGCCATTCCGCAAGTGTTGACCTTGGTCAAAGCAGAGCAGCAAGATCCGCAATTTTTACAATATGGATTTAAACCTGAACAATTATGGACGATGCAGCAGCAAGTTTATGGCAAAGCTTTAACACCTATGGCGCAAAGCGTACAGAAACAAGTGCAGCAAGCAGAACAATTAAATAGACTTGCTTATTATTTGAATTTCGTGGTGATGGTGTTTATGTTAATCCTCTCTGCGGTACTGTGGTTTTTATCGCGACATCTACAGCAACGTATTCAGCGGATTCAACAACATTTGGAATAAAAGTAGAGGATAATAATCGTTGCAGCAGTCAAGCATAAAATATGTTATTGTGGAATATGAATACGTTAGCTACATTTTCGATGCTGGAACAAAGTTGCTGAATTTATATTTTAAAAATTTAGCAATCATTCAAAAAAACGATCATAAATATAAAAATAAACCGTTTCCCCTATGTAACTATTTTTCGTAAGATAACCTTAACAAATAAATTTACTCCCTTGGAGACGTTAGCTATGTTAGACCAAAATACTTCAGCACAACTTAAAACTTTATTAGAACGTCTTGAAAGCCCAATCGAACTTGTGGCGACTTTAGATGGTTCTGATAAATCAGCCAAAATTAAAGAATTGGTTGAAGAAATTGCGGCACTTTCACCACAAGTTACAGCACGTTTTGACGGTAACAATACACGTGTACCAAGTTTTGGGATTGCAAAAGTAGGTGAGCAACCGCGCGTATTCTTCGCAGGTTTACCAATGGGGCACGAGTTCACTTCATTAATTTTGGCGTTATTGCAAACTTCTGGCTATGCACCAAAAGTATCGGATGAAGTATTAACGCAAATCAAAGCATTGAATCTTTCATCTCACTTTGATGTGTTTGTATCGCTGAGCTGCCACAACTGTCCAGACGTTGTACAAGCTTTGAACCTCATTGCGATTTACAACCCTGGCACAACAGCAACCATGATTGATGGTGCATTCTTCCAAGAAGAAGTTGAGCAGCGCAAAATTATGGCTGTGCCAATCGTATTCCAAGATGGCAACCACATCGGTCAAGGTCGTATGACTTTGGAAGAAATTGTAGCTAAATTAGATACAGATGCTGCAAGCAAAGATGCAGCTAAACTGAATGCCAAAGAAGCTTTTGATGTCTTGGTAATTGGTGGCGGCCCTGCTGGGAATACATCTGCAATCTATGCAGCGCGTAAAGGTATTCGTACAGGTATTGTGGCTGAGCGCATGGGCGGTCAGGTCATGGACACCATGGATATTGAAAACTTTACTTCTATCCAAAAAACACAAGGTCCAAAGTTTGCGGCAGAAATGGAAGCGCATGTGCGTGAATACGATGTAGATATTATGAATCTACAAAAAGTATCTGCCATTAAAGGTGCTGATGAAACTGCCAATGGTTTGGTCGAAGTGACTTTGGAAAATGGTGCAACACTTGAATCGAAAACGGTGATCTTATCTACAGGTGCACGTTGGAGAGAAATGAATGTACCAGGTGAAGCAGAATACCGTACCCGTGGCGTGGCATACTGCCCACACTGTGATGGCCCATTATTTAAAGGCAAACGTGTTGCAGTGATTGGTGGTGGTAACTCAGGTGTAGAAGCAGCGATTGACCTTGCAGGGATTGTAGAGCATGTGACTTTGGTCGAGTTTGATACTAAATTACGTGCAGACCAAGTCTTGCAAAACAAATTGAACAGCTTGCCAAATATCACTGTAATTACCAATGCATTATCGACTGAAGTGATTGGTGATGGTGCGCAAGTGACTGCATTGAAATATAAAGACCGCGCGACAGATGTTGAGCATACTGTTGAGCTTGCAGGAATTTTCGTGCAAATTGGTTTATTACCAAATACGGATTTCTTAAAAGCGTCAAAAGTAGAGTTGACGAATCGTGGTGAGATTGTGATTAATGAGCGCAACGAAACCAATGTAAAAGGTGTATTTGCCGCAGGTGACTGTACAACTGTACCGTACAAGCAAATCATCATTGCAACAGGTGAAGGCGCGAAAGCATCACTTTCAGCATTTGATTACATCATTCGTTCAGGTCAATAAGTCTGAACGAATACATCTGAATACGCGGATGAATCATCCTTAAATGTATTCGCTAAAAAGATAGCGCCTGAGTTCCCCAATACTCAGGCGCTATGTTCAGTAAATTGCGTCATCGGACAGTATTAAAAGTCTATTTATTCTATGTTTGGTTTTAAGAACTGGGTCGGCTAACAATTCAGTTCTTTTTTTATTTTTAACATCCAGTTTGCTTTACTATAGTTGGATTCATTTCAGTCTAATTAGCCTTATTATTTATTCCAAATAAATTTAGCTGATTAAACTTTTCCTGCAGTTGCTCTTTGGTTTCGACATGCTCAGGATGCGGAATAATACATTCAATTGGGCAGACTGAAACGCAGGTTTGGTAGTCATAAAACCCCACACATTCTGTACAACGCGCCACATCAATTTCATACACCTTATCCCCCTCATAAATCGCTTCATTCGGGCATTCGGGTAAGCACATATCACAATTGATGCATTGGTCGGTAATCAGGAGTGCCATCGCAATACTCGCTTAGTTTATTGCCACTTAGTTGGCTTGATAAGCCAAGGATGAGGCAGAAATATCTGCAGTCGAATTTGGCAAGTTGCGAATCAGCAGGGCATAACGCATATCGACATCTGCAGGTACAGGGATTTCTACAATATGCCCTGAACCTTTGGCATCTTCAATCAAATTGCCTTTTTTATCTTTAATTTCAGTTAAAGTAAAATAGATATTGCCTTGTGGTGTCATCAATTCTAAAGAGTCACCTACCACAAAACGATTTTTTACATCAATTTTAATGTAGTCGCCATTGCGTTCTAAGACTTCACCACAGAATTGTTGATGATCAAAATTTGATGAACCTGTTGCGTAGTTTTGATATTCGCTGTGCACATGACGACGCAAGAAACCTTCGGTATAACCACGGTTAGCTAAGCCTTCTAATTGAGTCATCAATGCAGGGTCAAATGGTTTGCCTGCAAGCGCATCATCAATGGCTTTACGGTAAATTTGTGCAGTTCGTGCGCAGTAGAAATAAGATTTGGTGCGACCTTCAATTTTTAATGAATGGATGCCCATTTTAGTTAAACGGTCAACGTGTTGCACTGCACGCAAATCTTTAGAATTCATAAAGTAAGTGCCGTGTTCATCTTCTTCAGCAGCAAACATATCTTCATCATTACGTTGTAATAACACAGGCTCGTTAAATTGATGCTGTGCCTGCATGTGTTGTTCATCTGCATCGGCAGATTCAGAAAGATTTTTGACAGGAATTACGTCGCCTGTTTCATCTTCTTTTGCATCGTGAATTTTATATTCCCAACGGCAGGCATTGGTACATGCGCCTTGGTTGGCATCACGTTTATTCATATAGCCTGAAAGCATGCAACGACCTGAATAGGCCATGCACAGCGCACCATGCACAAATACTTCAATTTCCATGCCAGGAACTTTATTTTTTATTTCTTCTATTTCTTCAATTGACAATTCACGCGAAAGAATGACACGGGTTAAACCCATATTTTGCCAGAATTTCACCGTTGCCCAGTTCACCGCATTGGCTTGTACCGATAAATGTACAGGCATGTCGGGGAAATTTTCACGCACCATCATAATCAGACCTGGGTCAGACATGATCAGCGCATCGGGTTGCATGGCAACCACAGGTTCTAGGTCACGAATAAAGTTTTTGAGTTTGCTGTTATGCGGTTGGATGTTCACCACCACATAAAACTTTTTGCCTAATTCATGTGCTTCTTGAATACCAATTGCTAAGTTTTCATGATCAAATTCGTTATTACGCACGCGCAAACTGTAACGTGGCTGACCTGCATAGACTGCATCTGCACCATAAGCAAAGGCATAGCGCATGTTTTTTAAAGAACCAGCAGGAGAAAGAAGTTCGGTGACGTGGGAAATGGCCATGATCAAAAAGCAATAACAGAAATATGGCTTTATTGTATGAATCTAAATTTAGGATTCAACCTAGTAAATAGCTCGGGATTCAGAAGAAAACTCGTGCTGAAACGCTGGGCTAATCTTGATATTGAAAGTTCCTTATCCTGAGCCATGCGGAATGCAAGATTAGGGACTTTCAATACCAATTTAACTCATCACCTATAATCAATTTTTAAATGATCAAAGCGTTTTAACGCACTCGTTGCCCATGTTCATCGATCACCACTTCACCATCTTCTTTGCTGAAGCTTTTTAGTTGTGGTTGACTGAGCAAATCTAAGACCAGTTCAGAAGGGCGGCACAGTTTTACACCCAACTCGGTCACGACAAATGGACGATTAATTAAAATCGGATGCTCGACCATCAATGCAATTAATTCTGCATCACTGTGTGAGCTGCCTTCAAGTTGTAACTGTTCGTATGGTTCTACATTTTTACGGATCGCATCGCGCACGCTTAAACCTGCTTGTTGAATCATGCTAGCAAGTTCAGCCTGTGTAGGTGGTGTTTTTAAATATTCGATAATTTCAGGTTCTTGTCCTGTATTTCGAATTAATTCTAGAGTGTTGCGTGACGTCCCACAGGCAGGGTTATGAAAAATTTTGATAATGTTACTCATGCGTAGTGACTCGTTTTAGGTCGAAAAAATTCAATATTGCATTTATATATGGATATGCGTATATTCGCAATAGTGAATATTGAAGTGCAGATAAAAAATGAATCAAACTGATTTTTTTAAATGTTTGTCAGACCCAACCCGACTGGACATTCTGAAATTGGTGATGGCTCAACACAATATTTGTGTATGTGAATTGACAGAACAATTGCAGTTAAATCAACCGAAAATATCACGTCATTTGGCGTTGTTACGCAACTCATCTATTTTGCTCGATCAACGTCAGGGGCAGTGGGTATATTACCGTTTGAACCCTGATTTACCCGAATGGGCGCTTGCTGTTTTAAATATTATTTCGCAGCAAGATGTCAGCCCGATGACACGTATCAACCCTACAATTGCAACACATTGCGAGTAAGCACATGGCACAGTCCAAACTTTCTTTTTTAGATCGTAATTTGACCTTGTGGATTTTTATTGCCATGGGGCTAGGTGTTGCGATTGGCGTGGTATTTCCTGCCGTATCAGCAAGCTTGGATCAAATGAGCGTGGGCACAGTTAATCTTCCTATTGCGATTGGTTTGATTTTGATGATGTATCCACCATTGGCAAAAGTCGATTACGCAGCTTTGCCAGAAGTGTTTAAAGACCGCCGAACCTTGTTGCTGTCTTTGGTACAAAACTGGTTGATTGCTCCGTGTTTGATGTTCGCTTTGGCAATTATTTTCTTGCAAAATTATCCTGAATATATGACAGGTTTGATTTTAATTGGTCTGGCACGATGTATCGCAATGGTCTTGGTCTGGAACAACTTGGCGTGTGGTGATAACCAATACGTGGCTGCGTTAGTCGCGTTCAACAGTATTTTCCAGATTGTATTCTTTAGTACTTATGCCTGGCTGTTTCTGAGTTTCTTGCCGCCGTATTTTGGCGTAGCAGGACAAGTGATTGATGTTGGTTTTTGGACAATTACCCAAGCTGTTTTAATTTATTTGGGCATTCCATTTTTGATGGGCTTTTTAACGCGCTTGATTTTAGTGAAAAGCAAAGGCTTAGATTGGTATCAAACGTATTTTTTACCCAAAATTAGCCCATTCAGTCTGTTGGCATTGCTATTTACCATTGTGGCGATGTTCGCGCTAAAAGGCGCTGAAGTACTGAGCTTACCGATGGATGTTTTACGCATTGCCATTCCATTGATTATTTATTTTGTTGTCATGTTCTTTATTAGCTTCTTTATGAGCAAATGGATGGGCAATGATTATCCACGGACGACAGCCATTTCCTTTACCGCAGCAGGGAATAATTTTGAGTTAGCTCTTGCCGTTGCCATTGCGACTTTTGGCTTGGCTTCTCCCGTTGCATTTACCACGATTATTGGCCCTTTGGTTGAAGTACCTGTGTTGATTGCTTTAGTAAGTGTGTCCTTATGGCTGCGTAAAAAGCTTTATCAAAATGAGTCATTCATTAGTTCAAAGTAATTTTATTCATTTTGAGGTTGAAGATAAAAACCTGGGTATTCACTGCCCATTTTAGTTGTAAGAGTATGCAGCATGTTATTGCCCAATATTGATTTAGATTTATTGCCTACACCAAGTTTTGAACAGGTGCAGGCAAAGCCGTTAAACCATCCGCCACGAATTTTATTGATGTATGGTTCAAACCGTGAGCGTTCTTATAGTCGTTTGGCGGTACAAGAAGCAGGCTGAATTTTGGAGCACTTTGGTGCTGAGGTCAAAATTTTCCATCCTAAAGGTTTACCTTTACCTGAAGATGGTGATGCTTCACACCCCAAAGTTCAAGAGCTGCATGAATTGTTGGCGTGGGCAGAAGGTATGGTTTGGTGTAGCCCAGAACGTCATGGTTCGATGAGCTCGATTTTTAAAGCACAAATTGACTGGATTCCACTTGCTGCAGGTGCAATTCGTGCCACACAAGGTAAAACGCTTGCTTTAATGCAGGTGTGTGGCGGGTCGCAGTCATTTAACAGTGTTAATCAATTACGTATTTTAGGACGTTGGATGCGGATGATCACCATCCCCAATCAGTCTTCTATTCCTAAAGCCTTTTTAGAGTTTGAGGAAGATGGTCGCATGAAAGCATCTAGCTATTACGACCGTATTGTCGATGTAATGGAAGAGTTATATAAATTTACTTTGCTGACGCGCGGGCAAGCTGCATATTTGGTAGATCGTTATTCTGAACGTGTGGAAACTGCCGAGCAGTTGTCGAAGCGTGTTAACCAGAAGTCTTAATAATTCAATTTTAAATACGCAAAACCATGTTTAAAAAGCTTGGAGCGTGATTATTCGGCTTCGAGCCGTTTTAAAATCTGACAATCATCAATGGTCGTTTTCGTGGTGCAGGCTTGTCTAAGTTGCTGAAGTTGTAGCTGAAAATGCTGCAACTCGGCAATTTTATCTGCTACATGCCTTAAATGTTCATCAATTAATTCATTCACGGCGCAGCAGTTTTGCTTTGGCTGTTTTTCTAATTCAATTAAGGCTTCAATTTCTTTTAAGTTCATATCTAAAGCACGGCAACGCTTAATAAAAATCAAACGCTTGAGAGCATCATCATTGTAATAGCGATAATTATTTTCGGCACGAAAGCTGGGATTGAGTAAGTGTTTCTTTTCATAAAAGCGAACTGTATCTGTGCTGACACCAACTTTTTTAGCCAGTTCATGAATTAAATATTGTGCCATGCTTGACCTTGGACTAAGTCTATAGTTTTAAATGAGCATAATCGAAACAATTTAATTTTGAAAGAAGGTGTGTCTATGGCATGTACGTGTAGTCATGAACCTGCGCCAATCAAACCGAATAGTAAATTTAGAACCGCGTTATGGATTGCATTGGTGATCAATCTCAGCATGTTTTTTGTCGAGTTGATTGGTGGTGCCTATGCCCATTCATCATCCCTGTGGGCAGATTCGCTGGATTTCTTTGGTGATTCAGTCAATTACGGGATTTCACTTGCGGTGTTAAGTGCGAGTTTATATTGGCGCGCTACTGTGGCTTTGCTCAAAGGCATCACTATGGCATTGTTTGGTGTGGTCGTGATGGCTAAAGTCATCTATGCCTATATACAAGGTATTCCACCTGAAGCCATCACCATGGGTATTATTGGGATTATTGCCTTATTAGCCAATGGGGTTACTGCATTGATTTTATATGCATTTCGTGATGGCGACTCGAATATGAAATCGGTGTGGTTATGTAGCCGTAATGATGCGATTGGTAATTTCGCAGTTATTTTGGCGGCAGTGGGTGTATTTGGTACGGGTAGTTTGATTCCAGACCTTGTTGTAGCCGTGATTATGGCAAGTTTGGGCTTAACAGCGGGGTATCATGTGATTCAGCAAGCGTTGGTTGAACGAAGAATGAATGTACCTGAGTAAAGAATAAACGTAAAAAGCACTCCATCTGATCTGAGTAATATAGATGGAGTGCTTTTAATTTTTGTAGCTGCAACAATTTTAAAATTTGAAGTGAAAATAACGATAAGTTATTTCAAATTGTTATTTACAAAAAAATAATATATAACTAAAATTAAAAATAAATTGATATGTTTAAAAAGAATTTTCACGACGAATAATATTTAATTATTTTAAATTGAGGGTTAAATGAAACTAATTAACTTATTTTCTATAGCAAGCTTAATTGCTTTGGCTGGCTGTAGTTCTAAAGTAGTGACTTATGATACTGCAGGGCAAGTGATTGGTTCATGTGTTGCTACACAGGGTTTTATTTTGGGGGCGAAAGCTGTGTGTTATGGTGGTGCCAACATACAAGGCATTAACTATTCTAAAGTAGATGAGCGCACGGGTTTCTTGCCGACCATACCAAATAATTCGCAGATTTCACTGCAACAAGACTAATTTTTTAGAGGGGTAATACAATGAAAATTTCTAGTTTAATCGCATTAACGGCGGCTATTTTGATGACAGGTTGTGCTTCAAAAGTGACAACGTATGATTCGAGTGGTCGTATGATTGGTTCATGTCAGGCAGAGCGTGGGTTTGTAATTGGCGGCGGTGCACACTGTGAAGGACGTGCTAACCAAGAAGGTCGTAGCGTACGTTAATTGATGCCAATGACAAAAAAACCGAGCTATTTAGCTCGGTTTTTTAGATTCAACAGCTCTTATTTTTCAACGAAAGCACGTTCAATCACGTAATCGCCCAATTCACCCATACGTGGTGATTCTTTTAAGCCATGTTGGTCAAGTAATGCTGCAACATCTTTTAAGAATGCAGGGCTACCACATAACATGGCACGGTCAGTTTCAGGGTTAAAACGTGGTAAACCAATTTTTTCAAAGAGTTCACCCGATTCAATAGCCGTGGTCACTCGTCCTTGGTTTGGATATTCTTCACGTGTAACGGTTGGGTAATACACCAGTTTTTCACGAATACCAAGTTCTTGGAAAAACTCATGATTTGGCAGTTCATTTAAAATTAAGTCTTGATATGCCAATTCAGAAATAAAACGAGTACCGTGTACGACAATGACTTTTTCAAAGCGTTCATATGTTTCTGGGTCACGAATGGTTGCTAAGAAAGGCGCTAAACCTGTACCAGAAGAAAGCAAGTATAAGTTTTTACCTGGATTTAAATCGTCAAGTACTAAAGTTCCTGTTGGTTTTTTAGAAACAAGTAACTCATCGCCAACTTTCACTTTTTGTAAAATTGAAGTAAGCGGGCCGTCAGGTACTTTAATAGAGAAGAATTCTAGTTCTTCTTCATAATTAGCACTGGCAATCGAGTAAGCACGCATTAAAGGCTTGCCATTGACTTCTAGACCAATCATCACAAATTGACCGTTTTTAAAACGTAGTGCAGTATCACGAGTCGTTTTAAAACTGAATAAAGTGTCATTCCAGTGGTGTACGTGAGTAATCTTTTCGACGTTGAAAGCAGCCATTAAAGGTCTCAATAAATTATCAAATTAGAACAGCTTGCTATTCTAATCTAAAATCATTCTCTATAAACTGAATATATTTAATTGAGTTTATCAGAAAAAGTGATGAAGACTGATCTAAAAATGCCAATAATCGGATTTATGCACTCTCCCTACCGAGAAAAATTTGGTATTCCTCGTCAACCCAATCTGGTACAGGTCGAATCGTATATTGAAATGCAAGCACCATATAACGATGTGTTGGCATTCGAAGGGATCGAAGCGTTTAGTCATTTATGGTTAATATGGCAATTTCACGACAATAAAAACCAAACCGATACGCATCAAACATTACAGAAACAGCAAAGCCCTAGTTTTCGTGCGCAAGTACGTCCGCCACGTTTGGGTGGCAATCAAAAATTAGGTGTATTTGCGACGCGCAGCATGTATCGTCCTGCACCGATTGGTTTGTCTGTAGTGCAATTTAAACAGGTCAAAAAAGTGGGTAAGTCATTGCGAGTTTATGTAACCGGGGCAGATTTACTGCATGGCACGCCTATTTTGGATATTAAGCCTTATATTCAATATTCAGATGCCGTGCCTGATGCACAAAGTGGCTATGCGCAAGACGAACCCATAAGAAAAACAGTGCTATGGATGGACACAGCCGAAGCGCAAAAAAATCAGTTACTCAGCGCTGGCGTATTGCAACCACAAATTGCGCAGGAATTGGAACAGGTCTTGTCTTTAGATCCAAGACCTGCATATCAGGATGATGCTGAACGAATTTACACCATGAATTTTGCAGACTTTGATGTCACTTTCCGTGTCGATCAGGACTCGGTACACATCCTAAAAATTGTTTTAATCACTGTCGATTAAACCTGCATATATAAAATCGCCACCAACGCCAGCATGTGCAAAATTTGGGTAGGGGCGAAATACAGCGCAAAGCGCAGGCCACCAATGAGTGCGGCATTGACGCATTTGGCAATTGCATGTGCCACCACACCTAAAATTAAGGCATACAAAAGTACTTGCTGACTTGGTGGACCTTGCATCACCACGGTTGCAATTGCAGCGTGAACCTCAAATAAAGAGGCGAGCAGAGTACCAATAATTAAACCTGTATCCCCGAGGGTTTGATCCAAGCCGTAAACCATGGCTTGAATTGCTGTTAAGGTTGCCACAATAATTGCTGCTTCTTTAAGGCTAAACATACGGGTATCGGTTTCTGGCTTTGCCACTGCCGTACTTTTATGCTGTTTAAGCAACCACACACCCGCGACAACCAAAATCGTGATTCCGACCAAACTTGGAATAATTAATAATTTAAACCACGCCAGATTGACACCTGCCACAATAATCAACATTTGCGCTAAAGTCGCCACGCAAGACATTAGTGCTGCACCTGCATTGACACGTGCTTCACCACGACCCGCTCGCACTTCCATGCCTAAACTAGCGATGGTCGCGGTGCTTGATACAAAACCTGAAGCAATCGCAGATAACATGAGGGCATTGCTGCTTGAAAGTAAGCGTTTGGCGATATGTGCCAACGCTTGCACACTTAAAATTAAAATCAATAATTTTAAAATCAAATAAGGATTAAGCACATTGCCCCACAAGGGGGTATTTGGCGTCAGTGGTAAAGCAATCAGCACTAAGGCTAATAAGAACAAGCCATCACGTAGTTCTGCTTCGGTAATCCATTGACTGACAATGCCGTGCATAGTGTGTTTGGTCATCAGTAAACCTGTCAAAATGACAGATAAACCCGCAGCAAGTGGAATGTTCCATAAACACAATCCACCTATAAAATAGGTCATGACGAAGGCAAGTTCGGTGGTTGCACCTGGGTCATCTTCGGTTTGGTTTTTAAGGGAATATAAGCCTATTCCGCCAACAATAAGTGCACCCACAATGGCAATGCTCATGCCCAATAAGAAGCAAATTGCACCGAGTAATGCGCAAATACCAAAGGTACGCACGCCTGCAAAATGGTGATGTTGTCCATTTTTTTTACTGCGTTCGCGTTCTAACCCAATGAGTAAGCCACAACCGAGTGCTGCTGCAAACATGGTGAGCAGTTCGGGAAAATTGGTTGTAACCAAAGATGGAGGAGTTAGAAAATCCACAGCAACATTCCAAATACAAGGTGTTATTTTAAACATCATATATTTGAAATGAGTTGATCGCCATTTATGAATCTATTTTTGCTCTAAAATTATGGCTTAATCGAACTATACAAGATTGCCGTGTGAAAGAAGTCATTCAGCCTTGAAAGCAAACTCTGCTATAGTAAACACAGATTTTGGGGCATATAACAATGAATTTTAATTTTGAAATAGACAGTACTTGGTGCTTAGAACAATTAGTCAAAGATGGCAAAATTACTGAACGTGATCAGGCTTTGGTCCAAACCACGCATCGTCAACGTGATCAATTAAAATGGCATCCACTACAATGGATTGCCAACTTTAATTTGGTCGATCAAAGCCATCCCCAAACCACTTTAACTTTAAACCGTTTATGCCAATGGCTGGCTGATAAATCAGGCTTGCCATTTTATATTATTGATCCATTAAAAGCCGATGTTGCCGCTTTAACTGCTGTGATGTCGCAGGAATTTGCGCTGCGTAACCGTATTTTAGCGGTAGAAGTGACTGCAGATGCGGTATTAATTGCGACAGATCAACCTTATAAAAAAGAATGGGTTGCTAACTTAGAACATAGTTTATTGCCCAAAAAAATTCAGCGGGTTTTACTCAGCCCAGATCAATTACAGCGCTATTTGATTGAATATTACCAAGTGAGTCGTGCTGTACATTCATCGCAAAAATCTTCTGCACATGATCGCGAAAATAAAGGGGTCGAGGCTTTATTGCAATTGGGCGATACCCAAAACCCAGATGCCAATGATCAACATATTGTGAAGTTGGTGGATTGGGTGCTGCAATTTGCCTTTGAACAAGGCGCAAGTGATATCCACCTCGAACCACGCAAAGACACAGGCAAAGTACGTTTTCGTATTGATGGCGTGTTGCATACGATCTATAACATGCCAGCGAATACACTTACCGCAGTCATCTCACGGATTAAAATTTTAGGGCGTATGAATGTAGCCGAAAAACGTAAACCGCAAGATGGACGTTTAAAAACCCGCACTCCAAAAGGGCAAGAAACCGAACTGCGTTTATCGACCTTGCCAACGGCATTTGGTGAAAAACTGGTGATGCGTATTTTTGACCCCGAAGTATTGGTACGCAGTTTTCAACAATTGGGTTTTGATAGTCGTTTGTTGAATGAATGGCATGCACTGACCGCACATAGTCACGGCATTATTTTGGTTACAGGCCCTACAGGTTCGGGTAAAACTACCACGCTGTATTCATCCCTAAAGCAATTGGCCACCGACGAAGTCAATGTTTGCACTATTGAAGATCCGATTGAAATGTTAGAACCGAGTTTTAACCAAATGCAGGTCAATACTGCAATTGATTTAGGTTTTGCCGATGGTGTGCGTGCCTTAATGCGTCAAGACCCTGACATTATTATGGTCGGGGAAATTCGAGATCAGGATACCGCAAATATGGCGATACAAGCGGCACTGACGGGACATTTGGTTTTATCGACATTGCATACCAATGATGCGCCTTCAAGTTTGACTCGCTTGCATGATTTAGGGGTGCAGCCATTTTTGACTGCTGCCACAATTTTAGGTGTTTTGGCACAGCGTTTGGTGCGTAAGCTGTGTCCACATTGTAAGCAGGAAGGCTCAATAAATGAAAAAGATTGGGAACATTTAACCTTTGACTACATTATGGAAATGCCAGCACAAGTGTTTAAACCTGTTGGATGCGATGAATGTCGTCAAACAGGTTATAAAGGTCGGGTCGGAATTTATGAATTTATGCCTTTAAGTTTAAACACCAAACAGCTCATCAGCGCCAATCCCAATTTAAATGAATTACGTCAGCAAGCTAAAAAAGAGGGCATTGAACCGTTGCGTATTGCAGGCGCACGCAAAGTTTTGGAAGGCGTGACCACTTTAGAAGAAGTGTTGCGCGTAGTGCCATTAAATTAGCAGATTCAAACTTTTTAAAAATGAATTTTAAAAAAAATGGAAATCTTAAGATTCAGCTCATCTTACTTTGTTTTAATTACCATAACGAAATGAGCAACACAAAAAGGTGAAGCAATGAAATTTACAATGAAAGCAGTGTTGATGGCAGGTTTAATGGCAACGGCTTCAATCACTATGGCAAACGACAGCATTAACACCCAAGCACTACATCAAAATGTAACGGTAAAACAAGCATTAAGCCTGAAAGATGACAGTAAAGTGCAGTTAAAAGGTTATGTGGTGAAATCTATTGGTGATGAAAAATATCAGTTCCGTGATAACACAGGCACCATTACAGTCGATATTGATGATGATTTATGGAATGGCAAAGCAATTTCTGCCAAAACGCCTGTTACCTTAATCGGTGAAGTGGATATTGATCATAAACCTGCAAAACGTATTGAAATAGATGTGGATCAAGTTCGTTTCTAAATCTACGCTGTGTAAAACAGCATTATTTTTACACAAATCTGATTTCACCCAAAAGCCACATACGCTGTAAGGTGTATGTGGTTTTATCATGTAAAGTATTTTCAAATCATAAAATTTTGAAGCATAAATAACAGAGAATGATATGCGCATACTCTTGGCTGAAGACGATGTATCGCAAGCAGAAAGCATAAAAACTTGGCTGGAAATGGATGGCTATAATGTTGATTGGGTTGAGCGTGGCGATCATGCCATTTTAGCCATTCAGCAGCATCATTATGATTGTGTGTTGTTAGACCGAGGTTTGCCTAAAAATAGTGGTGATGAAATTCTGCACGCTTTACGACAGCAGCAACAGGATACACCTGTTATTTTTATTACTGCACGCGATAGTATTCAAGATCGGGTACAGGGACTTGATTTAGGCGCCAATGATTATTTGATCAAACCGTTCAGTCTTGAAGAACTATCGGCGAGGGTACGCAGTCAATTACGCAATGCGCAAAGTCATCCGACACAGAAGCTTGAATTTGCCAACTTGGTTTTAGACACACAAAGCAAACAAGTGAAAGTGGATGATCAACAGGTCAATTTAACGGCTAAGGAATTCCAGATTTTACATAAACTGATGCAAAACCCGCAGCATGTGGTGACTCGTGAACAGCTCGAAGAGGCTTTATATGCATGGGGCGATGAAATTGAAAGTAATGCGATTGAAGTATTTATTTATCAATTACGCAAAAAAATTGGCAGTAGCCGCATTAAAACCATACGAGGTTTAGGCTATCGTATGCAGCAAAATAACTAATTCAGATTGATCTCCGCATGTCTAAACAGGTTATTTCTTTACAGTCCAAACTGGTTAAAAGCTCCGTTTTAAGCTCGGTCTTGGCGGGTGGGTTCGCGCTGATTTTATTATTGGCGGTTGCCAGTTATCAGACCATGCGTGTGCATGACGACATTATGGATGAAATAGCCGATATGTTGCTGCGAGCAGACTTGCGTGACCATGCAGGCAATCAGGTCGATGAGTTGAGTGAGCAATTTCATATTGCTTATCAATTGGGTTTAGATGATCTGATTCTGACTACCTCTGAAGATGAACATGACATTTCTCAGCTTCACTTGCCTCAGCTTGCTGTGGCATCTGAGCATGGTTTTTCATTTCACTGGCAAGACGGGCAAATTTGGCGCAGCTATGTGGCAGAGGAAGATGGCTTGCATGTGATTGTCGCGCAGCCGCTTAAATATCGCTTCAAGGAAACTGCTGCAACCAGTTTAGGTTATGCCGCTATTTTATTGCTGTTGTGGTTACTGCAATGGGCCATTGTGCATTTTATGATTGGTCGTCAATTTAATCGGATTCAGCAACTCTCCCAACAAATTGCAGAAAAAAATCAACATGATTTGACGCCAATTATCCCCACGCAACCTGAATTGAAAGAACTGCAACCGATGCTGCAGCAATTGAATAAATTGTTGGGGCGGGTAGAGCAATCTTTAATTGCAGAACAGCGATTTACTGCAGATGCCTCGCATGAATTACGCTCTCCTTTATCTGCCATTCAATTGCGTTTACAGGTGTTAAAACGTAAATACCACCAACAACCTGAGTTGGCACAAGATTTAGAGCAAATTCAGCGTGATGTCAGCCGTGGTACACAGGTATTGGAAAACTTGCTGTTATTGGCACGTTTAGACCCGACCGATGCTGCATCGTTAAATAAAAGTGCGGTGTCTATAGCAGACTTGGTACAGGAAGTTTTACAAAGCCTGACACCATTTGTTCAGGAAAAAGCCATTAAGATTCAGTCAGATATTCAACCGATACAAGTGCAAGGCAATCCTGAATTGCTATTTAGCTGCCTGCGTAACTTAATTGACAATGCAGTGCGTTATGCAGCACCTCAAGTACGTATTTGGATTGAAGCAAAACCGCATGAATTGATGCATGAAATTTGCATCGCTGATAATGGTCAAGCGGTGACTGATGAAGTGTTGGCACATTTGGGCGAACGCTTTTACCGTGCTTTGGGCAGCAAAACTCAAGGTTCTGGCTTAGGACTGTCGATTTGTAAGAAAATTATAGAGTTACATGCAGGAAAAATTGAATTTTCACGTGCTGAACAAGGTGGATTAAAAGTGCGCATTTTGTTGCCTAAAGCACAACTGTAACTATGCTTAGTTTGGGAGCTATTAAAAAATAAACAAGTCCAAACTTAAAAAGCAGTATGCGCTGATTCATACTGCTGTTTCCACGTTTGTTATTGTGTTGATTGTTTTAATTATTTTGTGAGAATAAGACGATTGTTACGGGTTAAGCGTAAACGATATTCTTCACCTGCATGCAAAATACGAATTTCGCGTCCTAGCGCAAACAAGTTATTTGAATGTAACATAGGTAGGGCATGCTGAGTGTCTGAATGACGTGAAAATAGGTTAAATGGGGCATTCATTTTTGTTACTCCGTGGTGTGTAAGAATTGTTTTAAATGATAATCATTATCATATAATCCTGTCAACGGATTATTGTTGAATTTATAAAAGTCTACAATTTGCAGTAAAACGTACATTGCAAAAAAAGGAATCGGGTTCATGTCTAAGCCAAATATTCATGTGGCAATTGCGTTGTTATTTCATCAAAACAAAGTGTTAGTGGGGTGGCGCGAAGCCAAACAACATCAGGGCACTAAGCGCGAATTTCCAGGTGGAAAAGTAGAAGCAGGTGAAACCCCTGTAGATGCCTGCCGCCGTGAAGTGTTCGAAGAAGTGGGTATTGGCATTCAGCACTGGCATGCCTTTGATATTATTTGCCATGAATATGATGATGTGATTGTCAATCTGCATATTTTTCAGGCCGCTGTACCCGCGGCGTTATTAAAAGATATTCAAGTGCCTTGGATGTGGTTTAGCCGCCCGCAACTTTTAGAGCTGAATTTTCCGAACGCCAATCGTGCAATTGTGCAACGACTAGCGTGGCAACAGACAATTAAAGTCAGTGATGATTTAAAACAATTGACAAATTTGCCTAAGCAAAAGCTACTGTATTGGCGGGTTGAGCCAAACCCTGAATGCAAGGTCGAATTGTCGGAGTATGGCATTGAGCAACTGGGGCAAGTGATTGTCAATTTGGAATTGTGGAAGCAATTAAATACGATTCAGCATCATGCCATTGCAGCAATTCATTTGAAACAATCGCAACTGATGCAATTACAAAAGGGCGATTTAAAAGTCGGGCAGCGATATATTGCAGCGTGTCATGATATTGTTTCGGCACAACATGCACAGCAAATTGGTTGTGAAGCAATTTTACTCAGTCCTGTTTTGGCAACCACCACGCATGATGATGCCACACCTTTAGGATGGGAAAAATTCCAGCAGATTGCGGAATTTGTCGATATTCCTGTGTTTGCTTTAGGTGGCTTAACTCGGGATGATCTCTCTGTGGCAGAACAGCATCATGCCTATGGCATTGCAGGTGTGCGTTTTATTTAGTTTTTTCTAGTTTACACAAAAAAAATCGCTGATGTGCTCACACTCAGCGATTTTTATTTTATCACATTATTGTCATTACAAATCTTTCAAAGCCTGTTGAGCCTGCGCAAGGCTTTTAGCATTATTTTGTTGCTTTGCTGCTTTTTTAATCACTAACCATAATTGACGTTTCATGGCAGGGCTTTGCGCATAAGTCAAACCACGGCGTGCCAAAGCTTCGGCATTGGCAGGTTGTTTCTTTTGGTTGGCAATTAAAGCCAAATATAAATAGGTCTCAGCCGCTTGCGGGGCAAGTCGCTGCGCTTGCAGAGCCGCAGTTTCGGCCTGATTGAATTGGCCTTTTTTATACGCGGTCTGGGTTTGCTGCATCAACTTTTGAAAAGCAGGTAAATTGCGGCCATCTTCTAGTTTTTGTTGTACCTTCTGTTGTGGCACCACCACTTGCAGAGATTGACGCTTAATTTCTTCACGTTCATAAGGACGAATAACCACACCTTCTGGTGTAGTCACAGTGTGAGGTTTCTCAGGCGCAGGCTGAGGTGCGGGCGTTTCAGGTAAACTCTGGCAAGCTACAATCGTTGCCATCGTCCCTACTACAAACGTGGTGAAAAAAACTTGCCTTAAAAGAGATAATTTCATAAGCCTAACTGACCGATATCCTCAAGTTTAATTGATATAACTGCCGCTTGAGATGACACGACCATCGGTATTGTCATCCGTTACAGGTTCTGTTTCACGGATATAATTCTCGATACTATCACTGGTCTCAGGAGCTGCTTGCTGAGTTTCGGTATCGGGTTGGTAAACGGGTTCAACTTGATAGTGTGAAAAACCACATGCGGTTGCCTGACGCGGTACATTATTACGATTTATAGGAATGTACATCGCGCCTTCACAGCCTTGCGCAGATAAATGTCCCGTATTGCGGTCAATCCAATGCCATTGAATTTGTTCAGTCTGACGTAAGTTGACAGGTTTTTGGCGCAATTGCTGCATTACATTGCTCCACACGGGCAAAGCACCAGACGAGCCTGTTAAGCCTGTGACTTTGTTATCATCCAAACCGAGCCATACAACGGTTAAATAATTGCCTGAATAGCCTGCAAACCATGAATCACGGGTATCATTGGTGGTACCAGATTTGCCCGCCAATTTCAAATCTTTCGATAGGCTATTATATGCCGCACGACCTGTACCAGAACTCATGACTTGCTGTAAACCATAATTCAAAATATAGGCGGCAGAAGGATCAATGGTTTGTTGTACAGTTAAACCATAACGGTCAAGTAAACGTCCATTGGCATCGACCACCGTACGAATCGCTTTGGTCGGATATTTAAAACCACCAGTGGCAAAGTTGCCATAAATATCCATCACCTGCATAGGCGATAAATCTACTGCACCCAAGAAAATAGACGGATAGTGCGGAATTGCATCACTCGGGACACCAAATTTAATGAGGTGATTACGGAAGGTCGATAGTCCAAATTCCTGTCCTAAACGAACTGCAGATAAGTTATAAGACTGAGATAAGGCTTGTGACATAGGCACAATCCCGTGATCGCTGCCACTGTAATTACGGGGTGTCCATGATTTACCATCAATCGGGATGCTGATCTGACTATCTTCTACAGGGCTTGCCCAGTTATAACGACCAGACTCAATTGCACTTAAATAAATAATCGGTTTGAGCAGCGAGCCAACTTGACGCTTGGCATCCAAGGCACGGTTAAAGCCAGTAAAATCTTGCGTAGAACCCACCGCTGCTACTAACTCGCCATTTTCAGGATGAGAAATTAGCACCGCACCCTGTAAGTCTTTTAAGCGTTTTGGATTGGCTTTGCTTAAACGCTCAACTGATGCTTTAAAAGCATTTTGTACGTTGGTTTGCGCAATAGGATCAAGCGTGGTGAAGATACGCAAACCCTGATTGGTCAAATCTCCTTCTTGATATTCAGTACGCAATTGACGGCGGACTATATCCAAAAAGTCGGGGAAGCGGGCAGGTCCGAGGGAAGGTTTTGTAATGACATTTAAAGGGCGTGCAGTTTCTTTTTCATATTGTTCTTGGTTTAAATACCCCATCACCAACATATTGTTTAGCACAATATCACGGCGTTTCTTGGCAGCTTCTGGATTGCGCCAAGGATTATATAATGATGGGCCTTGTACCAAACCCACTAAAAAAGCTTGCTGTGCAATGTTGAGTTCACGCAATGGCATACCAAAATAAAACTGTGAAGCCAAACCATAACCGTTAATAGAGTAGTTACCGTTTTGTCCTAAATTTACTTCATTTAAATAAGCTTCTAAAATTTCATCTTTGTTGTAATGTAGCTCAATCAGCATCGCCATGAGCGCTTCATTGGCTTTACGCTTTAAAGTGCGTTCTGGACTTAAATAAAAGTTTTTTACCAATTGCTGGGTAAGAGTGGAACCGCCCTGACGTTTGCCACCAGTGACGTTGCTGACAATTGCACGTGCAGTACCACGAATTGAAACGCCGTAGTGTTGATAGAAATTGCGATCTTCGGTAGCGATGAGGGCTTCAATCAATGGTTTAGGTACTTTATTCAGTTTAATCAGTACTCGATCTTCATTGTGCTGCGGATAAATCCCGCCAATTAACATGGGTTCTAAGCGTGCGATACCCGTATTAGAAGGTTTGGTGGCACTTACTTCACTAATTTGATTGTTAGCAAAACTGACTTTTAAAACCTGTTCAGGTTCGACACTATCGCCAAAGTCAAAACCACGGGTATGCACAAATAAGGTATTGCCATCTGTGACATAACTGCCTGTTTTGGCGTAATTATCCGTATTTTTATAACCCAGCAGTTTTAGTTCTTGCGTAAAGTCAGTCTGACTCACAGGTGCATTGCTATACACTTCTAATGGGCGTGCAAATACCTTGGCTGGAATATCCCATCGTTGTCCCTCGAATTTGTCTCTGACAATATTATCTAGACGAATCAAGTAGATACTAAAAGCAATAAACCCACCAATAACGATAATGCAAAACAGTAATGCAATTATGCCTATGCCACGCTCAGACTTCATAAATCGCGATAAGATCCTGATAAATTTTGCTAATCATGCGAAGCTTTTACTGAATTTGCAATAATTAATCTGTGACTGAAGAGAAAATTAAGTTTGATTAGATAGTATTACCTTGTTGTAAGCCTTCACAGTGGTTAAGGGTGGTGCTTAAGTTCAAAATGCGATTCATATTTAGGTCGAAAAACTTATAAGTAAAACTAAAACCTGCTTTTAAATAAGGCTGTAAGTATTCATCATTACAATTAGTTTCGGTAATCAAGTGAATGTATTCTGCTGTAAAATCAGATTTAGTTAAGGGTGTGATGATCGTGTATGCAACATCTTGATCCATAAGAACGACATCTATAAAAGTTGATTTATCCTCATTTTGTAAAGGGAATGATTGCTTTGTATCTTCTATATCGGCTTTGAGTTGTTCTATAAGATTATTACCTGACATATTAGTCATGGAGCTTTCTGAATGATTAACTTTGTTTTCAATGGGCTGGATAAAGTTTATGGGCTTATTGATGTTAAGTTCTTGTGCTTTTTCTTCATAGAAATTTAAGTAACCATGTTTAGCCAAAAACATAAGTCCAACAAAAAATATTCCTGCTCCGTAAATGGCTAAATATTTATTAAGATTCATAAAAATGACCGATCTATTCTTTAAGTTTAAGCAAAAAAGATGTTTTTAGGATGGGATAGCATACAGATTTTTTGTTGTATTAGCTTGTTAGAAACTTTAAATATCTTTGATTTTTCTCGTTTTGAGGCTGTTTTATTTTATGAAAACTTTGTGTATAGAAAAGTATGAAAATAAAATGATTGTTTTAAGAAATCACACTCTAAACAATCAGAATTTCGAGCAACTAAAGTTTTTTTAAATCAATCGGGTTAGTGCTATTATAGGCATCGAATCGTAGCGGAGCGATATCGCAGGTGCAACTCTCACATAAGAACTTTCGGAACATTGGACTGATTGGTCGTCCAGACAAATATTCTGTCGTAGAAACTTTATGTCTGATCCATGATCATATTTTAGGCTTGGGCTTGCATCCCGTTTTTGATTCTGAAACTGCTGAACTTGTGCCTTATGCCAACACACAAACCGTTAGCCGTGCTTTATTGGGGGAAGTGGTTGATTTAGTGATTGTGGTGGGTGGTGATGGTTCATTACTACATGCAGCACGGGCACTGGTCAAATACAATACCCCTGTGATTGGTGTGAACCGTGGTCGTTTAGGTTTCTTGACCGATATTAAACCGACTGAAGTTATTTTTAAATTAGATCAAGTGTTACAAGGTCACTTCCAGTCAGACCGTCGTTTTTTACTGGAAATGGAAGTGCGCTCTAAAGGCGAAATCATTTATGAAGCGATTGCTTTAAATGATGTGGTGCTGCATTCAGGTAAGTCTGTACACATGATTGACTTTGAACTCAATATTGATGGGCAATATGTCTATCGTCAGCACAGTGATGGTTTAATCGTTTCGACCCCAACAGGTTCCACAGCTTATGCCTTGTCGGGTGGTGGCCCAATTGTGCATCCGAGCATGGATGCAATTGCATTGGTGCCTATGCATCCACATACCTTGTCTTCGCGTCCAATTGTGGTGGGCGGACACAGTGAAATTAAAATCCAGATTCGTGAAAACCGTGTGTTGCCAATGGTCAGTGCCGATGGTCAACATAGTGTTTCATTAAATGTTGGAGATAGTTTGCATATCCGCAAACATCCTTATAAATTGAATTTATTACATCCACCTGGTTATGACTTTTATATGGCATGTCGTACCAAGTTAGGATGGAACCAAGATTTTGAATCAATGCAACAGCAGGATGAATGATGAATATTGAACAAATGCTTGCCGTACTCGATCCTGAAATTGTTGGACGTTTAAAAACGGCAGTTGAAATTGGTAAATGGCCAAATGGCGTTGCTTTGACCAAGGAGCAACGTGAAATTTGCATGCAAGCGGTATATGCATGGGAAATGAAAAACCTGCCTGAAACCGAGCGCAGTGGCTATATTGACCGTGGCACTAAAGAAGAAGGCGAGCAATGTGATGACGATCATCACAAGCATGATGAATTTAAACCAATTCGCTTTGTTTAAATGATGCAACAGTGCTTTTAGAAATAATGAAAGATAAAAAAAGACACCTGAGATAGGTGTCTTTTTTGTATCTTCAATAAGTTTTTAGTTGTGACGATTTTGCCAAAGCTGCTGAGCATTTTGCATCGCTGCTGCATAATCATCAGATACGCCCATGGTATATAAAGCAATGCCCATAGTTTCGGTAATGGCAACTTCACCATATTCATGCGTGTGCTGACCTGACCACACAGCTTTAAACACGGTCAAATCCAGTTCTTCTTCGACAGGGCTACGGTTATCGGTCAGTTTAGGTAGTTCATGTTCATATAAAGCGCCATTTTTGATGCCACAAATTAAGGTTTTGGCATCGGGATTGCGCTCGAATTCTCCACCTTCACCTTTAATCACCGCACTGTTTTGATAGCCTAACTGAAATGCGGCTTGTTGATGCGAACTGCGATAGGCAGGGTGAAAAATCGCCTGCATAGTGGCTTTGGCATTAAAAGGATTGATTAAACGAGCAAGGGTATGAATGGGTGAGCGTAAACCCATCACATTGCGTAAATTAATCAGCTCACTCAAAATCGGTGAAATAACATCCAATGGTAAATAAGCAAAATTACACTGTGCTAATTGCTGCTCAACCTCTAGGTCATTTTGGCAAATGGGATAATCTAAATATTGCAGCGCTTGTTCGGTATATAAACGGTTGATCGTATGACCAGAAGCACCATGCATCACCACTTTATAACCATGTTTTGCTAAAGTCAGCGCTGCCAATAAAAACCACGGGTAATGTCTGCGTTTACCTGCATAAGATGACCAGTCTAAATCTACCTGAAGCGGTTTAAATTGCAGTTGATCACGGGTGGCTTGCACAAAACCTGCTAATTCCTCTACAGATTCTTCCTTCACACGTAGTAGCATTAAAAAAGCACCCAATTGCACATCCAACACTTCATTGCGCAAAATCATAGAAAAAGCTTGATAGGCTTCATCATAGGTCAGTGAACGTGCGCCTGTTTTGCCTTTGCCAATAATACGGATAAATTGTGCGAATGGATGTTCTGCATCTTTATAAATATTTCTTTTATTGGGGTTTGTATTTGGCATAAGCGAGTTCACACGACATCAATTTTAATTTAACTAGTGTATAAACTTCTGCAACAGTTTGCAGCATTATTCAGAGCTTCAGTTTATACAAGCTGCCACAAGTTTGGTTTGCACATCTAAAACGACGACTAAAGTTTGACTGTAAAGTAAGACAATCTGTAGGGATAACACATGACAGCCTGAATAAAAATGCATAGCATGGATACTGTTGAAACCAACAATTGAAAAATAAAGGATTGGATATGCTGGCTTATGATGCTGATTTAGAATTATTTAGAGATAACTTTAGACGTTTTATGCAGGAGCATATTGCACCGCATTATGCTACGTGGGAACGTGAGGGCATCATGCCGCGCAGTGTATGGAATCTGTTAGGTGAAAATGGTTTTTTATGTATTGATGTGCCTGAAGAATATGGCGGTTATGGTGTTCCAACGCACTATTCTTTAATGTTGGTCGAAGAGTCTGCACGTGCGGGTTATAGCGCACTTTCTACAGGTATTTCCTGTCACTCTGAAATCGCTGCACCGTACATTTTGCATATTGGTACAGAAGAACAAAAACAATACTGGCTGCCTAAAATGGTGTCGGGTGAAGTGGTCGGTGCAATTGGCATGACCGAGCCAGGCGCGGGTTCAGACTTGCAAGCTATGCGGACCAATGCAATTTTGCAAGATGATCATTATGTACTGAATGGCTCTAAAACCTTTATTTCCAATGGTCAGCATGCAGATTTAGTGGTTTTGGCAGTAAAAACAGATCCGCAAGCACGTGCCAAAGGTGTGTCGCTCATGTTGGTCGATACTCATTTAGAAGGCTTTAAAAAAGGCACCAATTTGGAAAAAATTGGTTTGCATTCACAAGATACCTCAGAGCTATTCTTTGACAATGTCAAAGTACCGAAAAATCAATTGTTAGGACAGGCAGGGCATGGTTTTGCCTACTTAATGCAAGAATTGCCGCGTGAACGTACTGCAATTGCTGCCACGGCATTGGGTGCTATTCGTGGTTCAATTGATGTGACCACGCAATATGTGCAAGAGCGTCAGGCGTTCGGACAAGCGATTGGTCAGTTCCAGAATACCCGTTTTGTATTGGCACAGGCGAAAATTGATGAATTGGCAACTGCTGCTTTTTATAATCAAAACGTCGAATTGTATATGCAGGGCAAACTGGACGTCGAAACTGCAGCCGCTCTAAAAAGCTTTGCAACCGATATGCAAATGAAAGTTGCCGATCAATTGCTACAACTGTTTGGCGGTTATGGTTATATGACGGAATATCCAATTTCTCGTTTCTTTGTTGATGCGCGAATCCAGCGGATTTACGGCGGAACAAATGAAATTATGAAAGAAATTGTCGCGCGTGGTTTATTGGGGCGTTAAAACAATGCTTCAAAGTCTAATTGAATAAAGATCAACGATCATCATCAGAGTCAGCCCCGTGCTGGCTCTTTTTTATGATTTCATCAGAGTTAAAAATAATGCGCTGATTGAGAATTACACTTAAAAAAATTACACCGCTTAGAATGAGAGATAAAAAAGAAATGTAGAGTTGCACAGTTTTAAGCGGTACGTTGTGCAAAGTTAAAACTTAAATGTATAGATTGAGAATGTTTTGCTCAACTGTATGTTTTTGCATCTGAAACACTGAAAGTTGTATTGCGCAACATTTGAAAGCTAACTATTGTTATACTATTTGTAAAATGTTTTTGAAGGGCGACATAACAATGATCCAAGACGATCAGAACACAACGACTTCTCTTGATCTCGCTAAAATCCGCGAAGATATTGACTCTGTAGATCAACAGATTCAGCAGCTGATTAACCGTCGAGCACAACTTGCTGAAGCGGTGGCGAAAGCAAAATTTGCAGCAGAAGAGAGCCCGTTGTTTTACCGTCCTGAACGTGAAGCGCAAGTTTTACGTAATGTTATGGAACGCAACGAAGGACCGTTGTCCGATGTAACCATGGCGCGTTTATTTCGTGAAATTATGTCGGCATGTTTGGCACTTGAAGCGCCACAAAGTATTGCTTTTTTAGGGCCAATTGGTACTTATACACATTCTGCAGTGCTTAAACATTTTGGTCATGATGCGATTGTACGTCCTTTGCCTACTATTGATGAAGTATTTCGTGAAGTGGAAGCAGGCAGCGCTCACTATGGTTTAGTGCCTGTCGAAAACTCGTCTGAAGGTGTGGTGAACCATACTTTAGATTGTTTTAAATCATCGTCATTAAATGTGATTGGTGAAGTGGAGTTGCGTATTCATCACCAATTTCTTGTGTCTGAAAACACCCGTAAAGACAGCATTAAACAAATTTATGCGCATCAGCAAACTTTGGCACAATGCCGTAAATGGTTAGATGTGCATTATCCTGGGGTGGAACGTGTAGCACTCAGCTCCAATGCAGAAGCAGCACGCCGTATTCGTAATGAATGGCATTCTGCTGCAATTGCCTCTGAAATAGCGGCCAATATTTACGAACTCGAAATTTTACATAGCAATATTGAAGATAACCCAGAAAACACTACACGTTTCTTGGTGATTGGTCGTGAGAAGGTTCCACCAAGTGGCAACGACAAAACTTCATTGTTGGTATCTGCACATGACCGTGCAGGGGCGCTGCTCGAAATTCTTGCACCATTTGCGAAGCATAATATTAGCTTGACCAGTATTGAAACGCGTCCTGCCTTGCCAGAAAAATGGGCCTATGTATTTTTCATTGATCTTGAAGGGCATGTCGAGCAAGACAATGTCCGTGCAGCGATTGAAGAAATCCGTCCATTAGTGAAAGAAGTTCGTGTCTTGGGCTCTTATCCTGCTGCCGTGTTATAACCGTATTTAATTCAGTGGTTCGCATGTTTGTCATGCGCACCACATTCACCACCTATTCAACTGGAAGTGTAAAATGTCGATTGTCCCAGCCAATGAAGGCATCTCGAAGTTAAAGCCTTATCAACCAGGTAAACCAATCAGTGAACTTGAGCGTGAGTTGGGCATTACAGATATCGTCAAACTTGCTTCAAATGAAAACCCATTGGGCTGTTCAGACAAAGTCAAAGAAGCCGTTACAGCAGCAATTGCTGAAATTGGTCGTTATCCAGATGGTGGTGGTTTTATTCTAAAAGACCAAATTCACAAACAATTTGGCTTCGCGCATGATCGAATTACTTTGGGCAATGGTTCAAACGATTTGCTAGAAATGTTTGCGCGTACTTTCGTTTCAGACCAAGATTCGGTGTTGTATAGCCAGCATGCTTTTGCAGTATATGCTTTGCTAACACAAGCCATTAATGCACAAGCCATCGAAGTACCCGCCAAAGGTTTTTCACATGACTTGGATGCTATGGCGGCAGCAATTCAAGACAACACCAAGTTAATTTTTATTGCTAACCCAAATAACCCAACAGGTACATGGTTTGAAGAGGCTGAATTTGAAGCCTTTATGCAAAAAGTTCCTGCACGGGTGATTGTGGTATTAGATGAAGCTTATGTGGAATATTTTCCAGAAAACTTCAATAGCCTTAAATTTCTTGAGCAATATCCAAACTTAATCGTGAGCCGTACTTTATCTAAGTGTTATGGTTTGGCGGCATTGCGCGTTGGTTTTGCTTTGGCTTCAGCTGAAGTGACTGGTTATTTAAACCGTATTCGTCAACCCTTTAACGTCAATCACTTGGCAATGGTGGCTGCGGTTGCGGCATTAAAAGATGAAGATTTTATCGAAAAATCACGTATTGCTAACAAAGCAGGCATGGCACAATTGGAAGCAGGCTTTAAAGCATTAGGTCTGAATTATGTGCCTTCACGTGCTAACTTTATTTTGGTAGATGTGGAAGCCGATCCGGGTCAAACCTTTAATGCTTTATTGAAAGAAGGTGTGATTGTACGTCCTGTGGGTATTACAACCCATTTACGTGTTTCAATTGGTACAGAAGCAGAAAATGCGAAGTTTCTCTGTGCGTTAGCCAAAGTATTGGGCAAGGAAGCAAAGGCATAAAACATGGCGCAACCATTGTTTGAAAAAGTTGCATTTATCGGACTCGGGCTCATTGGCTCGAGTTTGGCACGTGTAATGCTGGCAGAAAATTTAAGTCGGCGTATTGTGGCATCGACCCGTTCTGAAAAAACGCTGCAAGATGCTTTGGAATTAGGATTAATTGAACAAGGCTTTAACAATCCTATTGATGCGGTACAAGGCGCAGATTTAGTGGTATTGGCGCTACCTGTGCAAGCCACAGAAAAAGTCTTGCGATTAATTCAACCACATTTGGCAGACAATGTAATTCTGACCGATGTAGGCAGTACCAAAGCTAATGTCGTGGCTGCAGCCAAAGCGGTATTTGGTGAACATTTACCTGCAGGTTTTGTACCCGGGCATCCGATTGCTGGGGCAGAACATACGGGCGTGCATGCAGGCAAGGTCGATTTATTTGCCAATCACAAAGTCATTTTGACACCATTGCCAAGCAGTGCGCCGTGGGCAGTCAATAAACTGATTCAAATGTGGGAAAGCGCCAAAGCCGAAGTAATTTGCATGGATGTGGAAAAACATGATGAGGTATTGGCATATACCAGTCATCTTCCACATTTAATGGCCTTTAATTTGGTCGAACAATTGGCAAATCGTGAAGATAATTTAGACATTTTCCGCTACGCTGCGGGGGGCTTTCGAGACTTCTCGCGTATTGCAGCAAGCGATCCACAAATGTGGCATGACATTTTCTTTGCCAATAAAACTGCATTGTTAAAAGCGGTGGATGGTTTTGAAAGTCAACTCGCGATTATTCGCCAACTGATTGAACAAGAAGACTCGCATGCTTTAATGGGCTTGCTTGGACATGCACAAGCGGCACGACAGCATTTTAATCATATGCTCGCCAAGAAACCTTTTATGGAGAACAATCACGTGACACAACAATTTACGATTTTGCCGGGTGCTAAGACTTTCCAAGGTAAATTTACCGTACCAGGGGACAAATCTGTGTCACATCGTTCCATTATGTTTGGTGCAATTGCTGAAGGCACTACGCATGTGACAGGTTTCCTTGAAGGTGAGGATGCATTGGCGACTTTGCAAGCATTCCGTGATATGGGGGTGAGCATTGAAGGCCCTAAAAATGGTGAAGTCACCATTCATGGCGTAGGCATGCAAGGTTTAAAAGCACCTGCAGGCCCAATTTATATGGGTAACTCAGGTACATCTATGCGTTTGTTGGCAGGCATGTTGTCTGCACAGCAGTTTGATTCTGTTATGACAGGTGATGCGTCACTGACCAAGCGTCCAATGGAGCGTATTGCTAAACCATTGCGTGAAATGGGGGCACAAATTCAAACAACGGGTGAACGTGGCACACCGCCGGTATCTATTACAGGTGCGCAAGCGTTAAAAGGCATTCACTATGATTTGCCAATGGCATCTGCACAAGTGAAATCGGGTATTTTATTGGCAGGACTTTGGGCAGAAGGTGAAACCTCAGTGACTGAGCCTGAACCAACGCGTGACCATACCGAACGTATGTTACGTGCATTTGGTTATGAAGTGAAAACTGAAGGCAACCGTATTTCATTGCAAGGTGGCGGTAAATTGGTGGGTACAGATATTCAAGTACCTTCTGATATTTCATCTGCGGCGTTCTTTATGGTGGGTGCAGCCATTACAGAAAATTCAGATGTAACCTTAGAAGCGGTGGGCATTAACCCAACTCGTACAGGGGTGATTGAAATTCTGAAACAAATGGGTGCAGACCTGAGCGTTGAAAATGAACGTATTGCAGGCGGTGAACCAATTGCAGATATTCGTATTCGTGGTTCACGTACTTTAAAAGGGATTCATGTTCCTGAAGATCAAGTGCCATTGGCGATTGATGAATTTCCTGCATTGTTCATAGCTGCAGCTTGTGCTGAAGGTCAAACTGTACTCACAGGTGCTGCAGAATTACGCGTGAAAGAATCAGACCGTATTCAAGTGATGGCAGATGGTTTAAAAACCATGGGTATTGACTGCACACCCACTGACGATGGCATCATCATTCAGGGTAAAGGTAAAGCAGGCGACTGGTCACCAGTATTTACTGGCGGTGAAATTGAATCACATCATGACCACCGTATTGCCATGAGTTTTTCTATGGCAGGCTTGCGTACTTCTGGTGAAATTAAAATTGTAGGTACAGAAACAGTAGCGACAAGTTTCCCAACCTTTACTGAGCTTGCAGGTGTGGCAGGTCTGAATATTCAAGTAACGGAATAAGCCAAAACGATAGGGGCTGCGATGACAAATCGCAAAGCCTAGACTTTATGCTGAAACAGCCAAGCTTTTGCTTGGCTGTTTGCGTTTTATTGCTTATGCTAAACCCATACAAGAAAAAAGCCTTTGGGTTCGAGCATGCGCAAATTAAAATTTATGGCGAATTGTGAAAATAAACAAGAGTTACAAGATTGCACTCTGGCACAGAATTATGTGGCGAATTTACTTTCACAAAACTTATCTCACTATGGCTTTCAAACGTTGCCGCAGAGTGGTGCACAAGTCGCTGTAAGTGTAGATCAACATGCGCTGCCTTTGGCGGTAAACTGTCAAAGCCGTGGTGAAGATGGACATCTTGTTTGTGAAATTACTTCATACCCTAATGAGGAACAAGACTGGCTAGAACGGATTACCGAGCAAAGTTTATTAAATCAATTGGCGCAAGCGGTAGAAAATACTCTGAAAGAAGACCAATCTTTTAGTGAATTTGAGTGGAAAGGTTAAACTAGGACGATATGTGTTGGATGTTTAAAATTTATACTTGATTTTTAAATCAAAATTATTCGTTTTTTTATTGATGTGTCATCTAAATGACACATCGCAACCGTATATTAAGCAGCAAGAACAATACAACAAAATAATTTTTATTTAACCCGCTTAATTTGGGAGAGTTAAGTGGGTTTTTTATTGCCTAGAGAAAAGTTGTAAGTACTGTAAAAAATAAGCTCAAATGATTAGAGAGAACCAATGTTTTTAAAAGCATGCGCTGAAATAAAAGTAGCTCAGTATCTACGTTGGATTGATCTTATGAGATCATCGTAAGGAAACACGTACTGAACGTGTTTTCCTATAAGGGTAAACAAAAACACGCATTGGAGTTTGTTGAAAGCTGCTGCTATAGTGAGCGCAGTATTTTTTATTTAGGTGGTTTATGCTCGCTTTAATTTCTCCAGCCAAGACTTTAGATTATGAAACTGCATTACCAAGCGATGAATATACTCAACCTAGATTACTTGAACATTCACAAGAGTTAATTGATGTAGCACGTAAACTTTCTGCAACAGAAATTGCCAGTTTAATGAGTGTCAGTGAAAAAATTGCCACTTTGAATGTCGAGCGTTTTCGTGACTGGCAAGCAGAGTTTGATCTTGCCAATGCACGTCAGGCCATGTTTGCCTTTAAAGGTGATGTGTACACAGGCTTAGATGCTTATAGTTTATCTGCTGCAGAGATTGAGTTTGCTCAACAACACTTGCGCATGCTTTCTGGCTTATATGGCTTATTGCGTCCATTGGATTTAATGATGCCGTATCGTTTGGAAATGGGCACTAAATTGCAAAATGCACGCGGCGAAAATTTATATCGTTTTTGGGGCGATATCATCACCAATTTAATTAACCAAGATTTAAAACACAATCAGTCAGCATTATTGGTGAATCTAGCTTCCGATGAATATTATAAGTCGGTGCAGGAAGCAAAAATTCAGGCTGAAATTATTAAACCTGTTTTTTTAGATCAGAAAAATGGCAAATATAAAGTCATCAGTTTTTATGCCAAAAAAGCCCGTGGTTTGATGGCGCGTTTTATCATCGAAAATAAGTTGGAACGTGCAGAAGATTTAAAAGCCTTCAATAGTGAAGGGTATTATTTCGATGCCGACAGTTCTTTAAAAGGTGAGTTGGTCTTTAAACGTGACGAGCAAGCCGCCTAACTGTTGCTTTAATCGTTGAATCTCCCATCATGCTAACAAATGGCGGATGGGAGGGCTGACAAATCTCATGTTTGTGCTATCTAAATTAAAGCTGTTTAAAGGCTTCTATGGCACGTACACGGCTGAGTTTTAAATCTACAATTGGATGAGGATAATCCAGTTTTAGATTTGGATTTTTCGCATACGGTTCATGAATGTTTTTGGCATCTAAATGTGCCAGTTCAGGTAGCCATGTGCGAATATAATCACCATTAGGGTCAAATTTTTGCGATTGGCTCACTGGGTTGAAAATCCGAAAATAGGGCACCGCATCTGTACCAGTCGAGGCACACCATTGCCAGCCACCGTTATTGGCAGCCAAATCGCCATCAATTAAATGTTGCATAAACCACTGTTCGCCCAAGCGCCAGTCAATCAACAAGTTTTTGCACAGAAACATCGCGCAAATCATTCGGACTCGATTATGCATCCAACCCGTTTGCAAAAGTTGCTGCATACCTGCATCCACAATGGGGATGCCTGTTTTTCCTTGCTGCCATGCTGCTAAACCTGCAGGATCCTTGCGCCACGCCACCTGCGCGGTCTGATCTTTAAAAGGGCGGTGCTTGGAAACTTTAGGATAATCAAACAAAATATGTTGATAAAACTCACGCCACAGTAATTCATCTAACCAAGTTTGTTGCCCTACATTTTCGAGATGAAAATGCCCTTGTGAATGCGCAAAAACCGCAGCCAGACATTGCCGAATGGAGAGAATGCCACAGTTTAAATACGCAGATAATTGGCTGGTACCAGACAACGCTGGAAAATCACGCTGTTGCTGATAATCTTGCATTTGTTCACGCGTAAAATCATCCAACAATTGCTGTGCATGTTGTTCCGTGACTGCCCATAAATTTTGTTGTGCCGTTGGAAGTGGGTCGAAACCTAAGTGCTCTAAACTTGGTACAGTAGAGAGATATTGTTCAGGAAGTTGAATCGACGTTTGAGCTTGTGGCAGAGGAAAGCAACGCGGAATACTGACACTCAACTGTTGATAGGCATACTTTTTAAATGCACTGAATACCTGATAAGGTTTCATGCTCTGATTGCGCACCGTACCCACAGGAAAAAGCGTACGGTCATGGTACAACACCAAGTCCTGACCGTGTTGGTTTAAGGTTTGTTGAACTTCAAGATCACGTTTTAGCTCATTCACTCCCAATTCAATATTGGCATAAATATTTTGAATAGGATGAGAGTCTTTCAATGTTTGGCATAGTTGGAGCAGTGTGTGTGCAATGTCAGCCCAAGATGGCGTGATTTGAACAATCAGTGGGATATTGAGTTGTGCGAGTTCTTCTTTTAGTGCATTTAATTGACGCAAGTAAAAGTCAGTTTTAATCGGCGCATCGTGATGTAAACGATATTGATGAGGCGAAAGAATCACCATGCCAATACAAGCTCCTGCTTGGCTAGCATGCCAAAGCGCGGTGTGATCTGAAACTCTTAAATCTTGTCGGAACCAAACTAAATTATAGTTTTGCATGGGAAGAATGCTTGATGTGAGCGCTAGAAAGGTGACTTCATTATAAGCATGACTGAGTAAAATTGTCTTAAATGCGAAGGGTTTAATTGTCCAATAAAACGACAATGTGCTGTGTTGATTTTTCCTGTAATGATCTTTCCGCAATAGTCTGCCTGAAAGGATCTTTCAGTCATGTGCTTATCCTAAATTTTAGGATGACAAACAAAAAAGGCAAAGTAAAAATACTTTGCCTTTTGCTTCGATCAGTACTGATCTTAGTGGTGATGACCACCCGCACCGTGTACGTGACCGTGATCTAATTCTTCTTGAGAAGCTTCACGGATTTCAATGATTTCAACTTCAAACGTTAAATCTTGACCAGCAAGTGGGAAGTTTGCATCAACAATTACGTTGTCGCCTTCAACTGCTTTTACAGTTACGATTTGAACGCCATCATCAGTTTGCGCTTGGAACTGCATGCCCGCTTGGATGTTGTCTACACCTTGGAACATTTGTGCAGGAACTTCTTGTACTAAGTCTGGGTTGTATTCGCCATAACCTTCAGCTGCAGGTACGTTTACAGTAAATTTTTCACCTACTGTTTTACCTTCTAACGCTTTTTCTAAACCAGGGATGATATTACCTGCACCATGCAAATAGGCAAGTGGTTCACCTTGAGATTTGTCGAGAGTTTCACCCTCTGCGTTAGTCAATGTGTAGTGGAAAGAAACCACGAGGTCATTTGCAATAGCAGTCATGTTATTGATCCATTCAATTTTTTAAGGGTACATCATAAAGTGAAACGTGGAATTTGTTATAGACATTTCTGCAAATTCTTCACTTTTCCGAGTTTTTTATGACATTTTTTAGTTAATCGGGGCAAATTTTATAATTTCAATGCAAATTTATGCGTCATACCTATAAATTTGCAGATTTTACTGCAGGCTCATTTTAAGCTCTTTGCATGATGTGTAGATGACAATAAAAAAGATGGGACATTGCCCATCTTGGTGATATTTAATTCTTGAGGATCATCGGCTTCTAACCGAGTGAAGTTTGTTCATCTTCTACAGCTTGATGGCTAAAGAAATTAAATAAACTGCCAAACCACATCATGATTCTTTCAAAAATATTGGCTTCAACAATGTTGACCTGTTCTTCAATCGCAAAACTGTTAATCAATTGGTTATTTTGATAAACGTGTACGGTTGCCAGTTTCATGACCTGTGCTAATGGCGCAGTCAGCAATTTTTCAGACAATTCAATATTGACATGCGTTTGTGTACGCTGTGCAGGTTCAAGTGTTTCTAATTCGCCTTGTGCATTCACAAGTTGTAGACGTTGAGTGCTTTGATCGAACTGCGACAAGTTAATTGCATGTGGCTGTTCATAAAGCGATGTCGTCACAAACTTTGGCTGACTGCTTTCAATCTTGAACATGCGTAAGGTCGATTTCACTACAGGCAATTCTGCAATCATTTGTTTGGGTTTAATCGCGACTTCATTACGGGTATAGCTATAGGCTAAATTTAATAATTGATGTGCCACTTCAGCGCGTTTTTGCGCACTCTTAGTTCCCATCACCACCACCACTAAACGACGTTCAGGTGCATCACTGTCCGATGTTGGGCGGTTAGCAGTTAAGGCAAGGTTGTAGCCTGCAGCTTTGGTGAAGCCTGTTTTTAATCCATCTACACTTGGGTCTTGTTTTAATAAAATATTGGTCGCACGGTGAAAGTGCTGATTATAGGTAAAACTGGTCTGTTTTGAATAAGCCAAATAATCGGGTGTTTCAGTCACAATTGCTTGAGCCAAACGTGCCATATCTGCCGCAGAAGAGTAATGATTAGGCATAGTCACACCAGACGGATTCTGAAAATGTGTATCTTGCATGCCCAAATCTTGCGCTTCCTGATTCATTCGGGCGATAAACTGCGGCACACCACCTGCAACACGTTCACCTAAAGTGAGTGCAGCATCGTTAGCAGACATAATAATTAAACCTGCCAATAGTTGATCTATCGAAATCTGTTCACCTGCTTTTAGATACATTTGTGATTCATCCCACATCACTTGCTGTACTACAGGTGTTGCGGTCAAGATTTCATGTCGGTCTAATTTACCTGCCTGAATATCTTTGAGCACAATATAAGCCACCATCATTTTAGTGAGTGAAGCAGGTGCACGTTGTACGTGACTATTGTGCTCTGCAATCACTTGCCCAGATTGTGGGTCTAAAATTGCCCATGCTTCGGCTTCTACACTTTCAGCTTGAATATTCAATAATGCGGCATGCGTGATTGCGCTGGATAGCCAACAGAGCAGCGCAATCAGATAGATAACACGTTTCAAAGAGGTTCCTTATTTACACCAATCCATTGGTGTCACAATGGTTTTAAGCAGCAAAAACAATGTCAATAGACTAGCGCATGCTATGCCTTTTTTGTGCAGTTGGCTAGCCATAAATGCAGACAAATCTCGTCTTGACGCATCAATTGCTAAAAAAATGTTAAGCTTGTGGTCAAGTTCTTATTTATACATTTTGTATTGCCCATTATGTTGCATTATCAAATCGAATTTGACGATTATCGTCAGCATCTTATGCATGTCACCGTGCGTTTTTTGGCTAATCCTACTCAGGTTTTATCACTACCTACTTGGATTCCAGGCAGCTATTTAATCCGTGAATTCTCCAAACATCTTGAATCGGTCCGTGCTTATGATGAAGCAGGGCGTATCCTCAAAATTCAGAAATTTGAAAAGAATAAATGGCGCTTATTTAATACCGATCATGAATTGATTACGGTGGAATATGATGTCTACGCTTATGATTTGTCGGTGCGTGGCGCTTATGTCGATCAGACGCGTTTATATGTCAATCCTGCCTGTGCCTGTTTGGGCTTAGATGGACAAGAAGATAAAGCCATTGAAGTTGAAATATTTTTACCAGATGAGCTGAAGCATTTTCAGCTTGCAACAGGTTTGACTGCAAAAAGTTTGGTAAAAGGGCGTTATACCTTAAAAGCCAAAAACTATGCCGAATTGATTGATGCACCGTTTGAATTGGCAGAACAAACTCGTTTTAGTTTTACCGCAGCAGATATTCCACATGAATTTGTGGTTTCGGGTAAACATGCAATGAATGCTGCACGTATGCAGCAAGATATTGAAAAAATTTGTGCCACACAAATTGCTATGTTTGGTTCTGCGCCATTTGCAAACTATACCTTTATGACCATGGCAACAGGCAATAGCTATGGTGGCTTAGAACATCCGAACAGTACCAGTTTAATTACACCGCGTGATGATTTACCGAAAGCTAACGAGTCTGAACAACCCTCTAAAGATTATCAGCGCTTTTTAGGTCTGTGCAGCCATGAGTATTTTCACAGTTGGTTGGTGAAATTCATTCGTCCTGAAAATTTTGTGAATTATGACCTGAATCAGGAAGGCTATACCTCACTATTGTGGATTTTTGAAGGCTTTACGTCTTATTACGATGATTTGTTATTGCTACGCAGCGGTGTGATAGATCAAGCGGCTTATTTGGAGCTGCTCAAAGCTCAGATTGATCGTTATTTGCAAAACCCGGGTCGTGCGATTCAAACGGTGGCAGAATCCAGTTTTGATGCTTGGGTTAAGTTCTATCGTCAAGATGAAAACTCGAACAATGCAGGAACCAGCTACTATAATAAAGGCTGTTTGGTGGCTTTATGTTTAGATTTGGGCTTGCGCTTACGTGGTTCAAGCTTAGATGCCTTAATGCAGAAATTGTATGCCAATGCGCAACAGGGCATTCAAGTGCATGAGCGCACTATCTTTGAATTATGTAAAGAATTGACAGGAGATGATTGGTCGGAGCAAATCCATCATTTAATTAACACGACTGATGAATTGCCGCTCGATCAGTTATTGCCTGAATTTGGCGTTGATTATCAGCTAAAACAGGATAAGTCTTTGCCGTTTGGTTTAAAATTGGCAGATAAACCTGAAGGGGTGTTGGTACAAGCTGCCCATCGTGAGGGTTCAGCGGTAAAAGCGGGGCTTTCTGCGCATGATGTGATTATTGCGATTGATGGTTTAAAAGCTACGGTAAAATCCCTTGAGCGATATGCCAAACAGGATGCAATTTATACTGTTCATGCTTTCCGCCGTGATGAGTTGATGGCTTTTGAGCTAAATGCTGCGCAGATTGAATTGCCAGAAGTGGTATTAAATGTTACAGATCAGGCAAAAGTAGAGCAGTGGTTGAAAGGCTGATCATAAAAATGTAAACCGATGCTTTTGCATCGGTTTACTTTTAATAAAAATATTAAGAAAGTAACTAAGTGTAATGCTTAAGAGGGACCAAGGCTTAAATTATGAGAAATGAGGTGGAATATCAGTTAAAAGAGCTGATATTAGATGATGACTTCAATAGTTTGCAGAATTTAGTAAATGAAGAAGTCAATCTTATGGAAATTTTAAGAGTTTCACACAGAGAATTACAGCATTCAAATTTTTTAGCATGGCTGTTTGATCCTGCAGAAACTCATAAATTAGGAGATTTTGTATTAAAAGAGTTTATAAAATTATATTTTAAAGAAAATGAATTTCAAAATTTAGGTAATGAGTCAGGTTTATCTGTTTTTGATTTTGTTCACTTAGATTTTGATGACCTCGTAATTCATAGGGAAATGCAAAATATAGATTTATTGTTTTTATCTAAAAAGAATGAATTTTGTATGATGATTGAAAATAAAATATACTCTGGAGAAGGAAAAGGTCAGCTTAGAAAATATAGAAATATTATTGAAACAAGTTATCCTGATTATAAACATAAGATTTATATTTATTTGTCTTTGGAAGATCAAAATATTAATGATCAAGATTCAAAACATTATGTTCAGTTAAATTATGGTCATATTAGTAAGCTGATTGAACAAAAAATCCTAAAACAATCAGCTAATTTGGCTGAAAAAACCAAATTTGTTCTTGAGCAATATTTACAGACGTTAAAATCTATGTTGAATGAAAATAAAGAAATTGAAGATATCGCAAAAAAACTCTATAAGAGATATAAGTCTGCTTTCGATTTAGTTTTTAAATATAGTACCCCAAATGATACAAGTGAAATTGGAAATATTTTACGTGAACTTATCGAGCAAGAGTAGTTATTGTTACCTTATAACAGTAATAAAACTTATGTCCGCTTTCAACCAATATTTTTGCATAAAAATATTGAGAAATTAAAGGATAAAGGTCTATTTCCAAAGCATGGAAATTTAGAAAATAATACTATTTATTTGTATGAGTTCAATATAAGAAATCATGTTGTTAATTTTGATTTAAAAATTGGAGCAGGTGAACAAGAAGTTCGTGAAAGGCTTTTTGAAATATACCGCAAACATAAAAGTTTTTTTAATCGTGTTGACAAGAATTTACAGCCTAAATGGCATCAGTCATTTCAGAAATTAATTTTGTCTGAAAATGATATTGGTGATTTTATAGAAAGTGGGGATACAGAAAAATTGAGAAAAATTCTGACTGAAAAGTTTCGTGAACTTATAGAGCAGGATTTACCAAAGTATATTCAAATACTAGAGTCTGAACTCCTTTAAAATAATGGAATAAGCCCACCATAATGAGTGAGCTTATTCCTTTTTATTTAACGCGCCCGACGTCCACGGCTTTTGGTATTAGGACGTGTGGTACCATTGGTCTTACGACGTGGTTTTTCACTTTCTTCCATTTGCCAAATACGTGGCGTACCTGATTTTTTCTTAGGCGTACCATCTTTATTTTTCTTTTGATGGATTGGCTTGCCACCCGTACCACCAGGTTTTTTCACATAAGAACGCGAGCGATACGGTTCAGCAGCGGGCACATCTTTAAAATCAGGATACAACAACGGTTCAATTTCTTTGGTTTCACCGGGTTGTAAACCCAACTGCACTAAATCAATTGAACCAATTTTGGTACGAATTAAACGCAAAGTTGGAAAACCAACCGCAGCCGTCATACGACGTACTTGGCGGTTGCGACCTTCACAAATTGAAATTTCAATCCACGAAGTAGGTACAGAAGCACGGAAACGTACAGGAGGATCACGCTCCCACAACCATTCAGGCTCATCAACTTTATACGCTTGCGCAGGCAAAGTTATTCCATCTTTCAGTTCCACGCCTTTACGCAATTGTGCTAAGGCATCTTCAGTGACATCACCATCGACTTGAACCAAATAGGTTTTGTATTTTTTATTGGCTGGATTGGTAATAAACTGATTCAAGCCGCCATGATCAGTCAAAAATACCAAGCCTTCCGAATCCATATCTAAACGCCCAGCTAAACGTAAGTCTGGATCATCTACAAAAGCCGACATGGTGAGATGTTTTTCATCTTCACGGAATTGAGAGAGAACGTCATATGGTTTATTTAAGATGACGATTTTCATAAGAAATGCTTCTTTAAATTCAACAAATTGGGAAAATTGAGAGTATTTAAAAGGAAAAACGGGCGATTTCCAATTAAATCGCAAATACAGTGCGTTTGAGATGGGTCTATTATGCGATAAGAATAGGGGAAAGTATTGCTTAAAGACAATTATTTTTTTGTGTGTGCATTAAACTACAGAAACAGACTAGGCATCTATAATGCATAAAATTAAGATAAACGTGTATGAATATAAATTAGGATGTTATGCAACAAGCTCGTTGGTGCTTTATACTAATCTTTAGCTTTTCAATGCTAGCTTTGCTCTGTGCATGTCAGCCACCCGTGTCTGGCGAGTCTGCAGGAATTCAAACCCCGTATTTATATTGGAAATTGCAACAAACTGAACTCACAGTGACTCCACTACAAATTCCAGTGAAAGGTGTGAATATTGCTCAAATACAAGATACCTGGGGTGCAGCACGCAGTGAAGGGCGAAAGCATCAGGGGACTGATATTTTTGCGGTGCGTGGGACAGCCGTCATTGCGGCGACAGATGGCATTGTGCATAAAATTGGTTTAGACCGCTTAGGTGGAAAAGTCATTTGGATTACTGGGCCTGCATTAAGCCAACATTATTATGCACACCTTGATGATTATGCCGAACATATTCATGTGGGAGACTGGGTAGAAGCTGGTGAAGTCATTGGTTTTGTTGGCACGTCAGGCAATGCCCAAAACACGCCACCACATTTGCATTATGGCATTTATTTACGCGGGCATGGGGCTGTGAATCCTTATCCATATTTACTAGCAAGTTCACGCTAACCTCAGCTCTAATATTTTATAAATATCACATATTTTTAGCATTTATGTTTCAAGCCTATTTATATTAGGTAGCCGTCATTATTTTTAGGACAAACCAATTAATCATGAAAATTTACCAAGTTGATGCTTTCAGCCATGAATTGTTTAAAGGCAATGCCGCCGCCGTGCTTGTGAGTAAAACATGGTTAGCTGATGATTTAATGCAAAATATCGCATTGGAAAATAATCTGTCCGAAACCGCTTTTGTCAAAATGATAGATGCGGAAAACTTTGAAATCCGCTGGTTTACCCCCACAACAGAAGTCGATTTTTGTGGTCATGCAACACTTGCTAGCAGCTTTGTTTTATTTAAGGATTTTACCGAGGCAAAGACAATTCAATTTCATGTGAAAAATCTGGGAATTTTTACAGTTCAGCAACAGCAAGATGGCAAAATTTGCATGAATTTCCCGATACGCGCTGCCCAGGAAGTTGAAGATTATCCCGATATTTTACGCCAAGCTTTGACTAAACCATTTAAAAATGTCTATATCAATGCGCAAGCTTATATTGTGGAGTATGAATCGGTACAAGATGTGCTAAATGAACAGCCGAATCTTGAATTATTAAAACAATTGGGACAATTGCGTACAGCTATCACAGCACAGTCGAGTGTTGATGTAGCGATTACTGCTTCTAAAAATGCACAGTATGACTGTGTATCGCGTTATTTCGCACCTGCTATGGGCATTGCTGAAGACCCTGTTACAGGTTCAATTCATACAGCAATTGCACCATTTTGGGCAGAAAAATTGCAGCAAACTGAACTTGTGGCTTATCAGGCTTCAGCCCGAGGTGGCGTACTGTATTGCAAAATTTTACCTAATGGTCGTATCGAAATTTCAGGTTATGCACAGCTATATTTGCAGGGCGAAATCATGATTTAAACTAGATACTGCATTAGACTTCTTTCATGCTTTAAAATTGATCAAATGCTTAGTCAAATTTACGATTGATCATTACTTTATTTTTGTCATATTGAGTTTTCATCTTTCTTTATATTGGAAAAAAAGCTGAGATGAGAGTAGTTTGCTCGTTTTGCTTGGTCTAAATCATATATTTTGCAAATTTTTACGGTTGCTTTAATCGCAGCTTGGTATGCTGTTGCGCTCAATTTGAAAATTGCCATTTTCGATGGCAAATCAAAAATAGAATGAAATTAATCGGGAAAAAGAAGTTGCTACGTTTTACAACCCTCACTTTACCTTTATGTGTACTGGCATTCAATGGCGTGGTTTTCGCCCAGCCAGTTTTAGTAAAATCTCAGCAAGAAATACAAGAATATCAACTTGATAATGGCTTAAAAGTCATTTTGGCACCCAATCAAAAAGAAAATAAAGTCTTTATGAATATGGTGTATTTAACGGGTTCATTGAATGATCCCCAAGGCAAAGGTGGTTTGGCACACTTGTTGGAACATTTGGCATTTAAAGGTACAGAAAATGTACCTGCCGAGGAATTTCAGCGCCGTTTAGATCAATATAGTTTAATGCACAATGCCAGCACCGACTATTATTCGACTAAATACACCAACATCATTCGTCCTGAAACTCGCGCAGTCAATGAGATGATTTATCTTGAAGCGGAACGCATGGATAAGTTGGTCATGCAGGAAAAATATGTGCCTGCCGAAATTGCGATTGTAAAGCGTGAACGTGAAGTGCGTATGGATCAACCGTTTTCAGTCTTGATAGATCAGGTGTGGAAATCGGCCTATGGCAATCAGTATTTTGGACGCTTACCGATTGGCGATTTAAACGAGCTACAATCCATTAAAATGCAGGAGTTAAATCAATTTTACCGCACATGGTACGCGCCTAATAATGCTATTTTAGTGATGACAGGCAAGTTTGATCAGGCAGCGGTGTTAAAACAAATTGATCAACATTTTAGTCCAATTGCTGCACGGCAAATTCCCAAACAGGTACAGGTGCCACGATTAGACAGTAATAAAATTCAGCAACGTAATTTTGTGGTGCAAAAGGGCAGTCAACTGGCCAAGTTTAATCTGTATTTAAATGGCAATGACGAAAAGATCAAAACCGCTTTGGTGCTGTCACCTTATTTACATACGTTGCAACCGAGTGGGCATTTGTATCAAACACTGGTAGAAACAGGCAAAAGTACGATGGTGCAGTCCAGCACTTGGTTAGATCAAGATTTTAATTTGGTGCTGATGGGGGCGTTGTATGCGCCCAATCATGACGCTAAGCAAGTACAAGCTGGCTTGAACCAAAGCATCGAACAGGCAAAGAACTTTAATGATGCCGAGTTACAACGTGCGAAAAACTTGATTCAAAATCAGGCAGACAGTGTGATGAATGATGCGGTGGCTTTGGGTGGTCGCTTGAGTGATTATGCTGTGGCGTATCAGGGTGATTGGACACAATATTGGCGTGATTTGAATAGTATTCAACAGTTAAATGCAGATGAACTGAATCAGCGTTTAAAACAGTTTTTCACTGCACAGCATCGGGTCATTGGCGATATTCAACCCACACCTGAAGATCAAAAACAGGCACTCACAGCAAAAAATAATCCAAATCTAGCAAAAACTTTAGACCAGCAAGATGCACCTGTTGCACCTTTGAAAGATGTGCAAAGTTATCAGCAAGAAGTGACAGACTATGTGCAAAAATCTAAACAAGCTTTGATTCAAAATGAAAAAAAGATTCAGCGTGGCAGCTTAAAAAATGGTGCCAAATATGCATTATTTCCAACTGCAACACGGGATGATAAAACTTATGCCACCATTTCGGTGAATTTTGGTACGGCACAATCATTATTTAAGCAGGGCGAAATTTTAGATTTAACCGCGTATTTGCTGCTGCGTGCATCTCAAGAGCATAGCTTGCAAGACATTGCCGATCAGTCAATTGCTGCAGGTGGTTCAGCATTTGCCCAAGCCGATGCCAATGCGATTCATATTCAAATTGTGGCAAAAAAAGAAAAGTTTAATGCTTTTTTTAACTTTGTTTTAGATGTCATGCAAAACCCAAGTTTTGAGCAAAGTCAGTTTGATTTAATTCGATCTCAAAGTTTATCCAGTTTAGAACGACCTTATACCGAGCCTGAAACTGTAGCAGCTTTGACTATGGCGCGTTTAATTGAAATTTACCCGCAAGGCGATTTACGCTATCACTTCGAGCCTGAATTTGCGAAGCAACAATTACAAGCTGCAACTCAAGCGCAGGTGCAGCAGTTATATCGTCAATTTTTTGCTATGAATCATGCGCATATTGCCATTACAGGTGAGTTTGATCCGAAACAAATCAAAAAAACTTTAGTTCAGCGTTTAGGACAATCGCGTAATACGGAAGCCTATCAACGCTTAGATTCAGCCTATACGGCATATCCTGCGAAAAAGTTGCATGTATTAGCAGAACAGCGCGAATTTGGTAGTTATCAAAGTTTATTGACCTTACCTTTGGGCCTGAATCATCCTGACACACCTGCCATGATGGTGCTGAGTTATATTTTGGGCGAATCGCAGTTGTCTTCACGTTTGGCGCAAGAATTACGTGAAAAAAATGCATTGGTTTATGGTTTTAGTAGTGGTTTGAGTTTAAGTGAATTTGAACCATCGGGTGCGCTCAGTATTTCTGCGCAATACAGTGCAGGCAAGTCGGCTCAAGTGTCACAGGCAGTGCATAAAGTGTTGCAGGATTTGCGCCGTGATGGTGTTAGTTTGCAAGAAGTGGAAGCTGCAAAAGCCGATATTTTGAAAAAGCGTGTGACTGCATTGGAAGATGAACGCAGTATCCACCGTATGTTGGTGCCACAATTAGAACAAGGTCGTGATTTACGCTATCGTGAACGACGTGATCAAGCATTAGCAAAACTCACTAAAGCCGATGTAGATGCTGTGATTCAGAAATATTTACGTTTGGAGCATCTGCTTGAAGTAGCAGCAGATCAATATGGTCAAGCCAATGTTGAGGTGCTGCCGTTAAAGCCGCAGTCTAAATAAAGATTCAATTTAATTTTGAGTAGATAGAAAAACGCATCTATTTTGATGCGTTTTTGTTGTATGTAAGCTTTGTCTACATGCTCAATTGGCTAAAGCTTTATAAACGATAAAACTGTTTGGCATTATGATGAAACACTTGCTGCAAAGCATTTGGATGATAAGCCGCAACAATATCACTGGTTGCATCAATTAAATTGACCAAAGACGTGCTCACCCGATCCATTGGGAAATTTGAGGCAAACATCAACCGATATATTCCAAAGCTTTGTAAGGCATGCTGAATCAGTGGTGCAGTTAAATCTATAATTTCCTGTTTTGAGGCTTCACGTTTTTGCAAGTGAAATTGATGACCTAAAACAGGCATAAATAACCCTGAAATTTTACTGTAAACATTTGGGCAGTGTGCCAACTCGGCAATATCTTCTTGCCAACGAAATAGAATATTTTCTCGTGCTGTTTTGGTCACGCCTGTATGTGTGCCAACTTGCCCGAACAGTCCTGCTGGTGTGCCCAAATGGTCAAGCACAATAGAAGTTTCTGGAAATTGTTTGGCCAATGCCAAGACATCACCCAATTGGGTCGAATACGTCCATGCATCAAAACTTAAATTATATTGCGCCAAAGCTTCAAAACCTTTTAGAAACTTTTTGTTCCGATATAAGTGTGGTTCGTCTGCCCAAGCAAAAATCCCACGATCTTCATGCACGGCTGCCATTTTACGAATTCCGCGAAAATGCGGAGAAGCTTTGTGATGTAATTTGAGAATTTTCTTAAAATTAGAATCGCGCGGGTCTGCAGTGGCGACAATCGCGCCCAAAGCCAAACCATTATTTTTAAAATCCAGACTTTCTATAAATTCGGTTTCACCAACTACGCCTTTGCCTTTATGGTTGTGCCAATTGGCTTCAATATGCACGACTTTTTCAGCCGTATAAAAACCTAAGTCACGGGCATAATGCTCAGGTAAATAGCGCGATGTGAACTGCTCGGTGCGTCCTAAAGTTTCAATGAGTGTTTTTGGTTTTATCATGCGAATGGTTTTATCCAGCAAATTGGGATGCTTGCCCAAAAGCTTAACAGCAAGCCGTGCGCTGTGCGGCGTGTTATAGGGATCCCACTGATGAATATGTGCATCAATAAGTGCAAATCCTAGATTCTGCATAATCATCCTGTTTTTATAACGCTGTTATTTCACTATTCAAAGCCATCACGTTGCAAAAGGGAAGGGTATTGATCGAAAAACTACAAATTGGAAAACTAGCGCATTAAAAAAGCCCCATAGGGCTTTTATGCAGAACTTAATGTTCGTGATCGTGTGAATGATCATGTTTATTGGTATGAAACTCTTCGTTATGACGGAAGCGCAAATAGTTTTCAAACTGTTCGCAGTATTCGTCGTAGTTATCTTCTAGCATCATTTGAAATTGCTGCAAAATATACGACATCACCTGATCTTTGGCATCGCGCATTTCATTGCCATCTTTAAAGTTATTGGCAGCGACCCAAGTATTAAAACGCGCTGTAGCGAACAACATGGCAGCACTGACCTGACCACGAATTTCAGCGGGTTTTACTGTAGAGCCTTTTTCAAAATGACAGAAGCCATTGGCCTGTTTAATAAATTCATCGGCACGTTCAAAAAAAGCCGCATTTAATGCTTCTTCTTCGGTTACATCGGTTGCTTCAATCTTTTGAACCATGAATTGTTCCTAAGCTAAAAATCTGAATGTTTCATTATAGGCAAAGCCTTGCAGAAACAAAACCTTTGCCTTAAGCTAAAAATAGCCTAAGCAAAATTGGAGTGGTTGATGCAAGATGCAATTGCGGTTCAAAGTTTAAAAAGTGACATTGCTTTACTACGTCAAAATATTTGGCCACCCGTACAACTTGCACATGTTGAAGGCTTGCCGATTTATTATGGAACACGCGCAGAAGTGGCAGAATACTATAAGCAATGGACAGGGTTGATTGAACGCGCACAGGATTTATTTCAACCTTTTATGCAAGATGAAGTCATTGATGCCGTGCATTTACCCAGTCATTTGAACTTGCCCTTGTTTTATTTTCATGTCGATCGGATTCGAGTCAATAAAACCCGTGCTAAAGAATCGAAAACTTTTCGGGGAATTGCTAGCCTGATCGAAAAATGCGGGCAATTTGAACCGCAGGAAATTCAAGTCATGCAGCGTTGGTTAGACAGTGATGAAAGTGCAGCACTGGTGGCACATCGTGAGTTTATTGATCTGCGTACTTATGTGTTTCAACATGGACAAAGTGATTACACGCGCACCCGTTTTTATGTGAATGGTATTGTGTTAAGTGTTGAACCGCATTTTGAACTGGTCGATGCGCGCGATAAGCCACGTAAGCAGCGCAGTGACAGTTATCAAGACCCTTTAGCGGATAACCAAACATGGAAAGTGTTTGGTAAATATCGTTAAGCTTTTAGAAAGTGTGCAATATTAAGATTAAATATAAAAAAGCTCAACATGAAATGAATCGGTGTTGAGCTTAAATGTGCTCATTATTTGATGATCACATTTTAACTAAGACCAAAAAGGCTGACTTTCAGCAAACTGCTGTAAATCCTGTTCAATCTGTATGGAAATATGACGCTCTTCAGACGCAATCCATCCCAATACAAACCATGTTTTCGGTTCCGCTTGGGTATGACTTTCGAATAAACCTTGTGCCACCATCAAATCATTAAAATGTCCTAAAGTTTCCTGTAATGGTTTTAGAGTTTTTAAATATGTTTTGACATCATCTTCTGCAAATAAATTGCTCACAAATTCTACGGTATAGCGTAAGCGTTTCACACGCTTACGCGTGCGGTGTTTAGAGTCCACATCTAAGGTTTGGAAATGACCTGCATCATCACAAATTTGTTGATGCAATTTCTGCAAGCGTTTACGTAACACTTTTTTCAATGGTTTTGATTCTGCGTCTGTAACCGCCGCTGAATGTGCAAAACTCATAAGTTGTAACAGTAATAAGGTTGTGCTCGGTGAACGGAAAATTGCATCAATCGCAATATTTTCAGATGCTGTAGGGGGTAGCTCAGTAATAGGTGAGCCTGCGTTTTCAAGTTGTGGAATCAGACTTTCACGCAAAGCATCTTGATCGCGGGTCGAACCTAACTGCTGAAAGAGGGTAGCCAATTGACTTTCCCAATTGTGATTTGCCAGCGCATCATATTCAGCAAAGATTTTTAAGGCGCTGCGTAAACGTCGAATTGCAACACGTGCTTGATGCACATGCCCACTGGCATAATCTTGACTGGCAATCGCAGTTGCATTTGGCAGCAAGTGTGCCAAACAATTCTGAGTAATTTGCGTCAACAACTCATGTATATTTTCGGGGTGTTGCAATTGCAAGGCACTTTGCTGTTGTACAGGAATCATAGTTTCATTGTTATACAGCATATTGCCACGCTGCGATTTACTACGTGTGTCGAGCCATAAATGATATTTTTTAATCCACGGCTGAATATAAGCAATTAAATCTACAATTTCACCTTGTTTCAGTTCAAACTCAACTTCGTAAATTTCAATCGAATTTTTACCTTGGCGGATTTCACCTAAATCAAAAGCAACTTCAATTTGGCTGTTTTTATAATGTGCCAATTGACTGTAGCGTAAACCATCGGTTTCAAACTGCAGAGTTAAATTGACTTCTGAACCATCTAAAGCCTTTTTTAAAATCTTCCGAGCTTGTTTATGATTTTCATAACATGCCAAATCACACAATTCAGGCGCATCATGTCCTAACTCATGTTCAAGCTCAAAGCGTTCATAATGTTGTGGACTAGGGGCTTTTAATGTTTGTCGCCAAATATCGCCCTCTAAACGCTGACGCAGGGCAATGCGTTGCTTGGCTAAGTGCTGGTCAGGACTATCATAATATTTAGCCCATAAACGTTGTTGTTGAACCAGTTTGTTCTTTTTAAATGCTATTTCGAATGCCGCACGATAATTATGTGGAATTTGAAACTTCAACTCTATTTCAGACATCGGGAATTCCCTCGATGAAAAAAGATACGTTCTCTTAACTATAGTGTAAATCCATAAATGAACAAGGAGAGAACTGTGAACAAAAGCTTGAAAAAGAAAATAATTTGTATTCAGTTTTTAATTTAAAACAGCCGAATGAATATTCACAAGGCTGCCGTTGTATTGCAGTATTTTCAGCGTGTGTTTTGAAGATATTAAAGGAACTTATTTTAAGAATTTACGGCTCACCATAAATTGTTCGGTCGCTTCCAATATACGCTGTGCATACACTTCTTGTTTTGCTGTTAGCCAACCCAAAATAAACCAGTCGCTCGCTTCCAATTCAGTTTGTTGAATATATGCGGCAGAAGATGCCAACACTTGATATTCCTGTGCTGCAAGCTGGGCATCATTCAAAGCTTTACTGTATTTCTGCAAATTTTTTACATCATAAATATGCGTCAAAATTGGGAAGCTGAATTTTAGCTCCTGAATACGCAAAGCCAGTTGATCTAAACTTTCAAAATCGTGAATATCACTGTGCTGTAATTGTTCATGTAACTGCTTATATTGCTGTTGCAATGTCTTTTGTGCGGCAGTTTTTAAGTCTAAACCCGAGTGATCGCTCGCGGCTAAACTAAACATCAATAATTCTAAATAGTGATGCACATTTTGCGTTGAACGGACTAAATTGACCAATTTTTCTTGGGCGTATAGGGTATCTTTTTTTAGATTTTCTGCAGTCGTCGGGTTTTGTAAAAACGCGCCGAGTGTGGCTTGCATGTGTTCTAAATGCTGCAAGTGATCAAAATGTTGTTTAAATGCTGCAATTTGCATGGCCCATTTGTCGCCTAATTGCTTCGACCAATCTTTAAATAAGCACAATGTTAGTTGTAAATGCTGCAAAGCAAGCTGTGCCTGATCAAGATGACTTTGCTCGGCAACTTGTGCAGAAATTGCGGCAATATTGGGCAATAAATGCTGTAATTGTTGAGCAATTAACAGGCGTAAATTTTGGTCTGCATGATCTTTTTTACTGAATTGAAATTCTTTGCTTTGAGCCGCAGGGCTGACTTTTTGCTTCACCGAAAGCAAATGTCCAATTTCAGCTTTATTGCGTACATCTAACCATAAATGAAATTTTTTCACCCACTCAAAACTAAAAGCCAGTAATTGCTGAATTGAACCTTGTTTCAGTTCAAATTCAACCTCATGTACTTCAACTTCGGCATCTGCACAACGAATGTGGCCCACATCTAAACTGATTTCAATATCAGTATCTCCAACGCTCATCAGTCGTGAGGTACGTTGAATATCAGTTTCAAACTGTAGTTTTAACTGATCCCAATTTTGCCCCAAAGCTTGATTTAGCAATTGTTGTGCTTCGGGAATGTTTTGATAAATTTGCAGATCAAGTTGTGGTGGGGTATCTGGAGTTTCAATTGGTGCAAGCGGATGGTTATGTTCAAAACTATGAAAATGACTTTGACCTGCCGCTTTTAAAGTTTGTACCCATAGCTCACCTTCTAAACGCAGTCTTAACGCCGTGCCATGCTGAGCCAAGCTGTGTGTAGATGTATCAAAATAGCGTGCTTTTAAAGGAGTTTGGGTCGATTTTTTCGGGTCTAAAGTTTTGAGTAGTGCAGTGCGACGTGCGACTGGAATTTGAAATTTTAATTCAACTTCGACCATGAAAAATATCCTGAACGTAAAGCATGTAGTGCCAAAGCAATGGCAAACAAATTGGTATTATAAATTTGTGAAAATTGCAGAACCAAGGTTTTGCAAAAGTGCGTTTGATTGTAACCAAAATATATCAAGAAGTAAGACTTGACCTTGGCTTTTTAGTGTTTGGTTTTTATTTTGGCTTAGTTTAAAGTGTCGTTGAGCGTAGCAAAAATAATTCAAATTTATAAACATCAGGATGATGAACATGAACGCAGCATTAAAGCCCGAATTTGAGCCAACTCCAGAGCCTAAGTTTGAATCGCCAATTCAGGATTATTCAACATTTTACCGTTTTTATTTAACTGAACACCGCAACATCATGAGTCGTCGTTTGCACGTTGTTGGCAGCAGTATTGGTTTATATTGTGTCAGCAAAGCCATAAGACAGAAAAAAGCCAAATATATACTGTATGGTTTGATGGCAGGCTATGCCTGTGCATGGGTTGGACATTTTATCTTTGAAAAAAATAAACCTGCCAGTTTTAAACAACCTGTGTATAGTTTTATTTCAGATTGGCGGATGTTTGCCGATGTTTTGCGTGGTCATTTAAGTTTACAAGATCGCGCTAAAGATAAAATTCCAAGTTGAATTGAGTGCTTAGTTATACCGTTTAGGCAAAAAGTAAGCGATATGTGATTATTTTCATAAAAAATGTTTAAATAAAATTAATTTTTTGTTGAAATGATAGAGTGGATATTCTAATAATGTGTCATCAAATTGAGTAATAAAAGTTTGTGACTTTCCAAGCCTAGAGTGACCTTTCTCTAGGCTTTTTTTATGCGAAAAATTTCAAGTTGCGTTAAATCAGAAATCATTCATCTTTAAGCAAGAATATATGGTAAGTAGATTACTTAAAGTAAGTTATAAAAATATAGACACATGATCATTTGTCGCACCCCCACATGCGCTCTGGCACAAATGATCATGTGTCTAAATGGGTAACATAAATATGTCGTTATTCGCTGTAGTCACCCATATGGATTTTAAGATCCATATCTTATTGAACTGGTTACAGTTCTTGTTTTGCGCAGTTCAATTAAAGCTAAATCTAGCTTTTAGCGCTATCACTGGAATTTGGTATTTTTAACATTTTGACATAATAAAACCCAAACAAAATAGAAGCTTATTGAGCCCCTATAAGTAAACTTGCTAAGCCTGAGGTTCTGACGTATGTCGCTTGAATATGTAATAATGCAGACCTTGTATTATTTGTGGCTGAGATTATGCGCGGTTTATATCTGATTACCAATGATGATCCTATCGAACTGCTTTTGGCAAAACTAGAAGGGGCGATGGCAACTTATGAAGTCGCGGTGTTGCAATATCGCCGTAAAAATGTGCCTCAAGCTCAGCAGGCATACGAAATCGAATATATGAAATCGATGTGTGATCAATACAAAGTGCCATTTGTGATTAATGATGATCTTGAAACTGCCGTGAAATATGGTGTTGGTGTGCATTTAGGGCAAGAGGATGGCTCTATTGTTGAAGCAGTTGCACGCTTACCTCAAGATGTATTGATTGGTCGTAGTTGTAATAACTCGATTGAATTGGCAAAAAAAGCCATTGCCGATGGTGCAAACTACGTGGCTTTTGGCGCAGTCTATGCAACTGAAACTAAACCAGAGGCAAGTACACTCACATTAGACACACTCACACAGGCGAAGCAACAACTCAATGTACCAATTTGCGCGATTGGCGGTTTAACTGTTGAAAACAGTCAGCCAGTCATTGATGCAGGTGCCGATTTATGTGCAGTGATAAGTGATATATTAGGACGTCCGATGCATACTGTTGCACAGCGTGTTTATGATTGGTCTGCACTTTTCAAAGCAGAAGCTTAAAGCAGAAGCTTAAAGCAGACAGCTAATTTTATTTTATTTTTTAAGTTGAGTGCCTCCATGAGCTTATCTCCAAAGCAAGAACAGTTGTTTAAACAAGCCAATAAACATATACCAGGTGGGGTGAATTCACCTGTACGCGCATTTAACGGGGTGGGCGGTACCCCTGTATTTATTGAAAAAGCCAAAGGTGCTTATTTGTATGATGTCGATGGCAAACGCTATGTTGACTATGTAGGTTCTTGGGGGCCAATGATTTTAGGCCATGCCCATCCTGCCATTATTCAGGCGGTGCAAGCTGCAGCTGAAGATGGTTTAAGTTTTGGTGCGCCAACGGTGCATGAAACGACTTTGGCCGATATTATTTGCGAAATTATGCCTTCCATTGAATTGGTTCGTATGACCAACTCAGGTACAGAAGCAACCATGACTGCAATTCGTTTAGCGCGTGGTTATACAGGCCGTGACAAAATCGTTAAGTTTGAAGGTTGTTATCATGGACACTCAGATTCGCTGTTGGTCAAAGCAGGTTCTGGCCTTTTAACCAGCGGCGAAGGTGAAGCAACTTCTGCAGGTGTTCCTGCTGATTTTGCCAAACACACGCTGACTTTGCCCTATAACGATATCGCCACCTTAAAAGAATGTTTTGCAAAGTTTGGTGCTGAAATTGCAGGGGTGATTGTTGAACCTGTTGCGGGCAACATGAACTTGGTTAAACCGATTGATGGTTTCTTGCAAGAGATTCGTAATGTCTGTGATGAACACGGTTCAGTCTTTATTATTGATGAAGTGATGACTGGTTTCCGTGTTGGCTTGGGCGGTGCTCAGGCACATTATAATGTTAAACCAGACTTGACCACGCTTGGTAAAATTATTGGTGCAGGCTTACCAGTAGGTGCATTTGGTGGTAAACGCGAAATCATGGAATGTATTGCGCCATTAGGTAAAGTGTATCAAGCAGGTACTTTGTCGGGTAACCCATTGGCGATGCGTGCGGGAATTGAAATGTTTAAACATTTACGCGCCGAAGGTTTTTATGAAAACTTAACTGCGCAACTGGAAAAATTGTTGGCAGGCTTACAAGCTGCGGCAAATGAAGCAGGTATCCCATTCAAGACGCAACAAGTCGGTGCGATGTTTGGTTTGTATTTTACTGACCAAGATGACATCACCAGTTTTGATTCTATGCTGAGATGCGATGTTGATGCTTTCCGTAAATTCTTCCACGGAATGTTGCAACGTGGTGTGAACTTGGCACCATCTGCTTTTGAAGCAGGTTTTATTTCATCTGCGCATATTGATGAAGATATTGCCTACACCATTCAAGCTGCAAAAGAAACATTTGCGGAAATGAAGGCGTAATTTGACTTTTGGTTAACACTATCCTAAAAGGCATAGATATCTCCACAATATCTATGCTTTAGGTTAAATTGAAGACATGCTCTTCAATTTAATATCAAAGGCTTAGATCAGCGTCTTGTTAAACACTAAAATAGCCTGGTCAAACTAAATATGAATCCTATTACTTCATTTGCTCCCGCCATCAAAGATATAGCTTCAGAACGGCTTTGTTGTGCAACTATCTTGCACTATGATTTCATTTTATTTTTCGTAAGCATCCGGCTAACACAGCCTTACCAAGCGATCCTATAAGCCTTAATTTAGTTCCCACCTAAAAACAAGTGGGGACTTAATCCATGAACATGGATATATATTCAGCAACACCTCCTGTTGCTAAAAAACGCAGAACATACAGCAAAGAATTCAAACTCAGTATTGTCAATGCCTGCAAAAATCCT